>NZ_JAILZZ010000008.1:0-91180 GCF_023512215.1 Kyrpidia sp.
TTCTCCAGCGCTGCTCCAGCAGTTCCGGACCTACTGGAAATTCAACGAAGGAGAGCTTCTACTACTATCATACGAGGGAGGGGGCCATGTGGGAGACCGGGATTGGACCAGAAGGCGGCGACTGGCGTGGGTGAGCCTCGCCGCCCTTCTGACGTTCGCGCTGTTGATCGGGCGCCTCGGGTACATCCAACTCGTGCAATCGCCCTGGCTCACCCAGCGTGCGATGGATTCGTGGCGGCGCGATATTCCGGTTGAGCCGAAAAGGGGAACGGTGTATGATCGAAACGGCCATGTATTGGCTTACAACGTCAGCGCTCCGACGGTGGTGGCGGTGCCGGCCCAGATCCGGGATAAAACGGCGACGGCCGCCCGGCTTGCCCCCGTCTTGAACGTGTCGGAACAGCGGATCCTGAGCCTGATTTCGAAGCGCACTCTGATGGTGTACGTAGCGGGGGGAAGGAAGATCGACGACGCGAAAGCGAAGGCGGTGCGGGATTTGCACCTGCCCGGCGTGTACATTACGGAAGAAGGCCGGCGGTATTATCCCTTTGGGGAGCTGGCCGCCCATGTCCTGGGCTTCGTCGGCATCGATAACCAGGGTTTAGCCGGATTGGAAGCGGAGTATGATGCCCGGTTGCGGGGTTTTCCGGGAGCGATTTCCTTTTTTGCCAATGCTAAAGGGGAAGCTATGCCGGGGACCGAGAGCACCTACATACCGCCCCAGCCCGGCGAAGATGTGTACCTCACCCTGGACGAGCAGATTTCCTCCTTTGTGCGGCGGGAAATCGACCGGGTGGTGGCGGAGTATCATCCGGATAGCGTGACGGCGGTGGTGGCCGACCCGGCTACCGGAGAAATCCTGGCCATGGAAAACGCCCCGACTTTTAATCCCGCCAACTACCCGGATTATCCTCATCAGGTGTATGATCGAAATTTGGCGATCTGGAAAACTTTTGAACCGGGTTCGACCTTTAAGATTGTGACGCTCTCCGCCGCTTTGCAGGAGAACAAGATTCGGCTCGATGAGCGGTTTTTCGACCCGGGGTATTTTGAAGTCGCCGGGCATCGGATCCGGTGCTGGAAAGCCGGGGGGCATGGGTCTGAATCATTCCTGGAAGTGGTGGAGAACTCGTGCAACCCCGGTTTCATGCTGATGGGACAGCGCTTGGGGAAGGATGCCCTCTTCCATTACATCCGGGCGTTCGGTTTTGGGTCGAAAACGGGCATTGACCTCCCGGGGGAGGGTTCCGGGATTCTATTCAAACTGTCCCGGGTGGGGCCTTTGGAGTTGGCCACGACTTCCTTCGGCCAGGGCGTTTCGGTGACGCCCATCCAACAGGTTGTGGCGGTGAGCGCCGTAGCTAACGGCGGGGCTTTGATGAAGCCTTATGTTGCGGCCAAATGGGTGGATCACGAGACGGGGCAGGTGATTAGCGAACGCCAGCCCACTCCGGTCCGCCGGGTGATTTCTCCCCAAACGGCGGAATTGGTTCGAGGGGCTCTGGAAAGCGTGGTCGCCCGGGGAACCGGAAAAAACGCTTATTCGGAAGGGTATCGGGTGGCGGGTAAAACGGGTACCGCCCAGGTTGTGGGGCCGGACGGCCACTACATGCGCAACCATTACATCGTGTCTTTCATCGGCATGGCCCCGGCCGACCATCCGAGATTGGTGGCTTACGTCGCCGTGGATAACCCCAAGGCGCCGGTGATATTCGGCGGGGTGATCGCGGCCCCGGTGGTGGGTCACATCCTGGCGGACAGCCTGCAGTACCTCGGTGTCCCGCCGAGTTCCCAGGGGATTCCGCGGGAATACGGGTACCTGGACACGAAGCCGGTGGAAGTGCCGGACGTTTCCGGCCGGTCCTTGGACGAGGCCCGGCGGACGATGCTGGAGAGCAGCGCCCAGCTCTACGTGGCGACCGCCGGCCAAGGGGATTATGTGATCGCCCAAGCGCCCCAGGCCGGCACGAAGGTGCCCCCGGGTACCATGGTGCGGATTTATTTGGGTCCAAAGCCAGCCGGGGCGCCGTAAAGACATGGGCTGGAGGGCGGCCCCGGGGAAGACCCGAACCCGTCTGCGTTCTTCGGAATCGGTCCATACTGGAATGTGTGAAACGAGGGATAGTCGTGAGATTGCAAGATTTGGTGGGCGCTTTATTGCATGTGCGGGTGGTGGGGGAGATCTCGGCGGTGGAGGTGACCGACGTCACCGCCGATTCCCGCACCGCCGGGCCGGGCAGTCTGTTTATTGCTCTCCGGGGCCACACGGTGGATGGGCATGCTTTCGTAGACGAGGCGCGCCGGTCCGGCGCGGTGGCGGCGGTGGTGGAGGATTGCCTGGACACACCTCTGCCCCAGATCGTGGTGCCGGACACCCGCCGGGCGGCCGCTGTACTGGCGGCGGTATTTTTCCGACACCCCTCCAGGGCCATGCGGGTGATCGGCGTGACCGGGACGAACGGGAAAACCACGGTGACCCATTTGATTGATCATCTCCTTCGGGGCAGCGGAGCCCGGACGGGACTGATCGGCACCATCCAGACCCGGATCGGCGACTGGAGCTCAGAAGCGATCAACACGACCCCGGAAGCGGTGGAGTTGCAACGCCTCTTCGCGCAGATGAGGGACGCGGGGGTGAGCCACGCGGTGATGGAAGTCTCCTCCCACGCCCTGGAGTTGGACCGGGTTGCCGGGACACGTTTTCACACCGCCGTTTTCACCAACCTCACCCAGGACCACCTGGATTTTCATGGATCGATGGAGGCGTACCGGGAGGCGAAGGGGAAACTGTTCGCCCGGTTGGGGAATGAGTATGGCGATACCCGGGCGGATCAAGCCTTTGCCGTGGTGAACCTCGACGACCCGGTGGGAAAATGGATGGCCCGGCAAACCACGGCCCAGACCGTAACCTACGGGGTGGACCGCCCCGCCGATCTGCGCGCCCGGGAGGTGGAGGTCGACACCCGGGGCGTACGGTTTGTGGCGGAGATCGAGGGCCGGCGGACTCGGGTGCAAGTGCCGCTGCCCGGCAGGTTCAGCGTTTACAACATCTTGGCGGCCATGGGGGCGGGTTGGATCCAGGGGTTCGACCTGGACTGGATGGCGGACCAATTGGCCCGGGTCAGCGGAGTTCCAGGGCGGATGGAACGGGTGGATGCCGGGCAGCCCTTCGGGGTGGTGGTGGATTATGCCCATACGCCCGACAGCTTGGACAATGTCCTGCAGGCCCTTCGGGAGGTTACGTCAGGGCGGTTGATCGTCGTGTTCGGCTGCGGCGGTGACCGGGATCGGACCAAGCGACCGCTGATGGGGCGCATCGCCTACACCAGGGCGGATTATGCCATTTTAACGTCCGATAATCCCCGCACCGAGGATCCGGAGCGAATCTTGGATGACATTGAGGCGGGCCTTCGGGAAATCGGCGCGGACACCTCCCGGTATGAACGGATTTCCGATCGGACCGAGGCGATTCGCCGGGCGATCCACTTGGCCGGGGAGAAGGATGTGGTGCTCATCGCAGGCAAGGGGCACGAGACGTACCAAATCATTGGCAGACGCAAGTTTCCCTTTGATGACCGGGTGGAGGCTCGGAAAGCCTTGGATGCTCTTCATACTCCCGGCGGTCGGTAGGAAAGAAGGAGGGCCTTATGATGCAGGCGGTCTGGTTGACAGCGGGAACGGCTTTTGTGGTGGCCGTTCTCCTCGGGCCTCTGTTTATTCCCGTGCTGCGCCGACTCAAGATCGGCCAGAGCATCCGCGAGGAGGGGCCGGTGTCCCACAAGAAAAAATCCGGGACTCCGACCATGGGGGGGACGATTATTCTTTTGGCGACGGCGGTCACGGTATGGCAGTTCGCCGGTCGTTCGCCTGCGGCGTTATTGGCGATTGGGGCCACCCTCGCCTTTGGACTCATCGGTTTTATCGATGACTATATCAAAGTGGTGAAACGGAGGAATCTCGGCCTGACTGCCCGGCAAAAACTGCTCGCCCAAGGGGCGGTGGCGGTGCTCTTTTTTCTAGCCCTGGCGAGGTTCCACGGCTTTTCTTTTGACGTGTATATTCCGCTGGTCGGTGTGACGTGGCATCTCGGGGGACTGTATCTTCCCTTCCTGGCCCTGGTGCTCATCGGGACCTCCAATGCAGTGAATCTAACCGATGGACTGGATGGCTTGGCTGCCGGGACCGCGGCCATCGCCTTGGGAACCTATGTGGTGGTGGCATGGTGGAACAGTCAGTATGACTTGGTGGTGTTCTGCGCGGCGATGATGGGGGCGCTGCTCGGATTTCTCGTTTTCAACGCCCACCCGGCCCGGGTGTTTATGGGGGATACGGGGTCTCTCGCCATCGGAGCGGCTCTGGCGTCAGCGGCGGTCTTGACGAAAACGGAGTTTTGGCTGATCCTGATCGGCGGGGTATTCGTGGCTGAGGCCCTGTCCGTGATGATTCAAGTGTTTGCCTTTCAGACTTTTGGCCGAAGGGTGTTTCGAATGAGCCCGTTGCACCACCATTTTGAGCTCGGCGGCTGGTCCGAGTGGCGGGTGGTGAGCACCTTTTGGGCGGTCGGACTGTGTCTATCGGCCGGGGCGTTGGTTTTGTATGCCAGGGGCTAGGCGGCGGGTGCCGCCTGTGGATCGGAAGAGGTGACAGGATGTGGTAAATGAGTGGGCCGGGGCACAGGTGTTGGTGGTTGGTTTGGCTCGAAGCGGGGCAGCGGTGGCCCGCCTCCTCCTTCGGCATGGCGCACAAGTCACGATTACGGACCGACGGCGGGTGGAGGAGTTGGGGGAAGAGGCCAACGAGCTGGCGCAGATTGGGGCTCGGTTGGTGGTGGGGGGTCATCCGGAGAGCCTCTTTGACCAACCATGGGACGAGGTGGTGAAAAATCCGGGGGTTCCCTACAGTGCCTATCCGGTGACCGAGGCGATCCGCCGGGGCATCCCGGTGGTGACAGAACTGGAAGTGGCCTGGCGCATTCGTCCAGAGAATTGGCTCGCGATTACGGGCACCAACGGCAAAACCACCACCACGTCCTGGGTCGGCCATATGCTGGAGGCGGCCGGGGTGCCCCACCGGGTGGCCGGGAATATCGGTGTGCCGCTGTGCGATGTGGTGGAGGCCATCGATTCGAAAGAATGGCTTGTGGCGGAGTTGTCCAGTTTCCAGCTGCAGGGGACCCTTCGGTTTCGCCCGCACATCGGTGCGATTCTCAACATCTATCCCGCTCACCTGGATTATCATGGAAGTCTCGAAGCCTACGCGGCGGCCAAAAAGAACATGTTTGTCAACCAGGGACCGGAGGATTACGCGGTCCTGAACGGCGGCCGGAAAGACGAGCACCACTTGATGGCGGGCGTTCGGGCACGGCCCGCCCAGTTTGGCGGGCCGCGGCGGCCGGGGGTTCCGGGCATGGCGGTGGAGGGCGACCGCGTCCTCTGGTGGGACGGCTTTCGGACAGAACCGGTCTGCGCCGTGGGCGACGTGGCGCTTCCCGGAGAACACAATTTAGAGAACTTCTTGGCCGCGGGGACCTTGGCCGTGTTGGCCGGGGCATCGTTGTCGGCGGTGGCTGCCTCGGGTCGTACATTTCGCGGCGTCGAACACCGGATGGAGTTCGTGCGCCAATGGCAAGGAGTGACCTTTTACAACGATTCGAAGGCGACGAACCCCGAGGCGGCATTCCGGGCGCTCGGAGCCTTTCCGAAGAATGTGATCTGGATTGCCGGGGGGCTGGATCGTGGAGACGATTATCGCCGACTCTTGCCCCTGCTCCAAGAGGGCAGGGTAAAAACGGTGCTGACGATGGGGCAATCGGGGCCGCGGATCGCCGCCTTGGCGGAAGAGGTGGAGATACCCGTCCGCAAGGTTTCGGATGTCGAAGAAGCGGTGCGGATAGCGGCCTGTTTGGCTCGGGGAGGGGATGTGGTGCTGCTGTCCCCGGCGGCGGCCAGTTGGGATCAGTATCGATCTTTTGAAGAGCGTGGCCGCATGTTCAAAGAGGCGGTGAATAAACTGTAGCAGACTGGACGAGACCGGATACAGGGGGTGGTTCAATGCCCGACCGGGACCGCGCGCCGGATCTGCTGCTGTTGACGGTCACCCTTCTTTTGCTCGGCCTCGGCGTGGTGATGGTGTACAGCGCCAGCGCCGTCTTAGCCGATCAGCGGTACGGCGACCCTTTCTATTATGCGAAGCGCCAATTGATGTGGGCCGCCATCGGGGTCGTGATGATGTTTGTCATGATGCGCCTGGATTATCGGAGGCTAAGGCCTCTGGCCAAACCGGTGCTCTGGCTGTGCCTCCTCATGCTGGTGATCGTTCTCACCCCCATCGGTGCAGTGCGGGGGGGAGCCAGGGCATGGCTCGGGGTGGGTACCCTCGGCATTCAGCCCAGTGAATTTGCGAAACTGGGGTTTATTTTGTTTTTTGCCGATTGGTTGGCAAGGCCCGCGGCGAAGATCGAGTCTTTTTGGAGGGGTTTAGCGCCGGCGCTGGGCCTGGTGGCGGTGGCCGTAGGACTGATCATGTTGGAACCGGACCTCGGCCAGACGGTGGTTCTCGTGGGGACTATGGGGGTGTTGATTTTCGTGGCCGGGGCCCGGGTCCGGCACTTGGTGGCACTCGGGATGTCGGCGGTGCCGGTGTTTGCAGCCCTGGTGGCGGTGGCTCCCTACCGGTTGGGACGGGTGGTGGCCTTCCTCGATCCGTGGAAATATCCTTTGACCGAGGGCTATCATATTATTCAGTCCCTATATGCTTTGGGGCCCGGAGGGTTGTTTGGGCTGGGCCTCGGGAGGAGCCGGCAGAAGTTTCTTTACCTGCCTGAACCGCAGACCGATTTTATTTTTGCCATCCTGGCTGAGGAACTGGGTTTTATTGGGGCGGCCACCGTTCTTCTACTTTTCGCCGCCCTGGTATGGCGGGGGATCTACGTGGCGATGCGGGCCCCGGATGGGTTTGGCAGCCTATTGGCTACCGGGATCGTGGCGATGATCGGGGTTCAGGTGTTGATCAATGTCGGTGTGGTCACGGGCTCCATGCCGGTAACCGGCATCACCTTGCCCCTGATCAGTTATGGGGGGTCCTCTTTGGTGCTCATGTTGACAGGAATCGGGATTCTGTTAAATATCTCAAGGCATGCGGTGAGAAGCTGAGCTGTTCCAAGCCCGGGGCCAGAGCGGGAGGGGGCTTCCGGGCGGCGGGTCAAAAGAGAGGGATGGGGCTTATGCGGGTGCTTTTAACCGGGGGCGGCACCGGGGGACACATTTATCCGGCCCTGGCCCTGGCGAGGGATTTGAGGCGGAGGGTGGAGGACCTGGAATTGCTGTACGTCGGCACGCCCGGGGGCATGGAGAAGGAGTTGGTGCCTCGGGAAGGAATTCCGTTTACCGCCATTGACGTCCGGGGATTACCCAGGCGGCCGGGCCTGGAACAGGTGAGGGCCCTGTGGCAGGCTTGGCGCAGTCTGGGCCAAGCCAAGGGCGTGTTGCGAAGGTTTCGTCCGAATGTGGTGGTGGGCACCGGGGGGTACGTGAGCGGCCCGGTGGTCTTCATGGCCCACCGCATGGGCATTCCCACGCTGATTCACGAGCAGAATGTGGTACCGGGTTTAACCAACCGCCTTTTGTCCCGGGTGGTGGATGCCGTGGCCGTGTCTTTTCCTGATACCTCCGCGTTTCCAAAAGCCAAGCGGGTAGTGATCACCGGCAACCCCCGGGCGAGCGAATTGGTGGAGGTGCAAGAGGACCGGGTGGAAGCGATTCGTCGGGAGTACGGTTTGAAGACCGATCGCCCCGCGGTGGTGATCGTCTCTGGGAGCCGGGGGGCAGCGCCCATTAACCGGGCGGCCCAGGGGCTGTTGCCGAAGCTTAAAGGGGCCCCGTTTCAATTGGTATGGGTCACGGGGCGCGCCCATTTTGAGGATATCGAAAGAGACGTGGAACGCCAGTTCGGGAAGGAGAAGGTCGAGGGTGTTACAATCGTGCCTTTTTGCCACGACATGCCGGCCTTGCTGCACGCGGTGGACTGCGTCGTGTGCCGGGCCGGGGCGTCGACGGTGGCGGAGTTGACGGCGGCGGGCACACCGGCTATTCTCATTCCATCCCCTTATGTCGCCGGTCGCCATCAGGAGCGAAATGCCCGGTGGCTGGCCGAGAGGGAAGCGGCGGTGGTTCTTCCGGAAGACCAGTTGACGCCCGATGAACTCTTTCGACGAATCATACATATTCTTGGGCGCGATGAGGCGAAGGAGATGAGCCGCCGATCCCGGGAATTGGGACTGGTGGATGCGGCTCGAACCCTTTCACTGTTAGTGGTGTCATTGGCGTCTGCCAAGGGGCGGCAGTGACGGCCGGAGAGGCCCCGGGGAACGGTCCCGGGGGTTTTTCGTGTCCAGATGCCGCCAGGCCTTCCACGGTGGGCGTTTGTCACACCGGGGGGCACCGATCCATAGTATAGGGATGCGATGGTTGGCAAAGGTCCCGCCTTGGCCAGCCGGCGAGGAGGTTCACCGGTGAAAGAAGAAATTTGGTCGATTCTAAGCCGTGTCGATGTCGGTCGGGTACTTCGAGATGAACCGATGGCTCGCCATACCACCTGGCGCATTGGAGGGCCCGCCGACGTCTTGGTATTGCCGGAGGAGCAGGATCAGATCCGCCGCCTGATGGCGCTGGTCGGCGAGCGGGGTTGGCCGTGGCTGGTGATCGGGAAAGGTTCCAACCTCCTGGTCCGGGACGGCGGAATCCGGGGCGTGGTCGTGAAATTGGCCGATAACTGGTCGCAGATGGAGCGGGAAGGAACGACCCTGGTGGCTCAATCCGGGCGGTTGATCGTCTCCGCTGCCAACCACGCCATCCACTGGGGTCTCGCCGGGTTGGAGTTCGCCACGGGTATTCCCGGCAGTGTGGGCGGTGCCGTTCGCATGAATGCCGGCGCTCACGGTGGTGAGATCAAGGACGTCCTGACGTGGGCCGACCTCGTGTTTCCAGATGGCTCCCTCATCCGAAAATCCAATGATGAGTTGGGGTTCGGATACCGCACGAGCCGGGTGGCCGAGTGGGGCGCTCTGGTGGTCCGGGCGGCGTTCGGCTTGGCGCCTGGAGATACGGCGGAGATGATGAGTCGAGTAAAAGCCTGGACCCAGCGTCGGCGGCAGACCCAGCCCCTGGCCCAGGCGAGCGCCGGCAGTGTCTTTCGCAATCCGGTGAACCACTACGCCGCCCGGTTGATCGAAGAAGCGGGATTAAAGGGGAGACGCGTGGGAGGGGCCCAAATCTCTCCGGTTCACGCCAATTTCATCGTGAATCTGGGCGGGGCCACGGCCGGAGATGTGTTGGCGTTGATCCATTTGGCCCAAGAGGAGGTTTATCGAAAGTTCGCCGTCCGGCTGATGCCCGAGGTGCGAATTGTCGGGGAGGATGTTGAAACCGGGGGGTGAAGGCCTTGGATCGAATCGCCGTTGAAGGGGGCACGCCGCTGGAAGGTACGGTGAGGGTACACGGCGCCAAAAATGCGGCGTTGCCGATTCTCGCAGCCACTCTGCTGGCCGAAGGGGTCTGTGTTGTCGAAGACGTGCCGGATCTTCAGGACATTCGCGTCATGGTCGACATTCTGCGGGCCCTCGGGGCATCGGTGGATTATTCGCCTCCCGTAGTCCGGGTGGACGCCCGGCGGATCTCCCGAACGGAAGTGCCGGAGGAATTGATGCGGCAAATGCGTTCGTCCATTTTCCTCATGGGTCCTCTCCTTGCTCGATATTGCCACGCACGGGTCTCCCGCCCTGGCGGGTGTACAATCGGTTCACGTCCGATTGATCTTCATTTGAAGGGACTTGCGGCGTTGGGGGCGTCCATCGACGAAGTGCATGGCTACATCGATTGCCAGACCCGGCGGTTACATGGCGCAGCGATTTATTTGGATACCCCAAGTGTCGGGGCGACGGAAAACCTGATGATGGCCGCGGTCCTCGCCGAGGGGACCACGGTGATCGGCAACGCCGCTCGGGAACCGGAAATCGTCGATCTGGCCAATTTTCTCAACCGACTTGGAGCGCGCGTTGAGGGGGCGGGGGAAGATACCCTGGTCATTTCCGGGGTTCAAGGGCTCATTGGAGGACGGTATGCGATCATACCCGATCGCATTGTGGCGGGGACGCTGGCCATCGCCGTCAGTATGACCGGCGGCGATGTGACCCTGGAGAACGTCCGTCCGAATCATTTGGGGGCTGTATTGACAAAATTGCGCGAGGGCGGTGTTGAAATCGAAACCGGCCGTGATATAATGAGGGTGCGTTCGGACGGGAAGCTCCGGGCGGTGGAGCAGGTGCGCACCGCGCCCTATCCGGGGTTTCCCACGGATCTTCAAGCTCCTTTTATGGCCTTGTTGAGCGTGGCTCCAGGGATGTCCATTGTGGCGGAGACGGTTTTTGAAGAGCGGTTCAAACACGTCAGTGAACTGTGCCGCATGGGGGCCAATATTCGAGTGGATCTGCGCACCGCCTTTGTGCAAGGGGTGCCGCGCCTGACCGGGGCGGTGGTGCAGGCGAGCGATCTGCGGGCAGGTGCGGCTTTGGTATTGGCGGGTCTTGTGGCAGAAGGTACAACGGTGGTGGAGCAGGCTCACCATATTGACCGAGGATACCAACAATTCGACGAGATGCTGCGGGGGCTTGGAGCCCGGGTGCGGCGCTTGTCCCAATCATAAACCATACCGGAGGAGCGGCGTACTACGGCACATAGATATGCCGCTCTTTTTTTCAATATGACGGGGGTTCGGCAATTTTGAATACTGGTGGCACCCCGGGGGCGAAAGGAAAGGCCGAGGGCGGGCGGAGGCTGCGGGCGCGGATTTTGTTGATCGCGTTTCTCCTCGGTTCCGCCGTAGCCCTGTTTTTTGGGTCTCCCCTCTCCCGAGTGAGGCATATTCAGGTAGAAGGGACGCATAGTTTAACACCAGCCGAGGTGGAACAGGCGGCAGAGGTTCCCCTCGGCACCTGGTGGTTTGAGGTAAAACCCGCCGATGTGGCCGCCCGAATTCAAAAGGCTTTTCCTCTGGTGGCGGATGTCCGCGTGCACTTCAGCTGGACAGGCTCCTTGGATATCTCGGTGAGGGAAAAAGGAGTAGTGGCGGTGTTTCCTTCGGGGGGTGCTTGGTACCGGCTTCTTGAGGACGGGACGGCGCTGGATGTGGTGAGGCCCGGGGAGACCATCGGTATGCCTTTGATCACCGTGGGAGCACCCCCCCAAGTTACCCTCGGAAAACCCGTGGCGCCGGTGGTTGCGGCCTGCCGCCAACTCGCTTTACTGTCGCCGGAACTCCGGGCCCAGCTAGCGGAAGTGCACGTCGGCGATTCCACGATGTGGACGGTGTATACGGTGGATCATTATGAGTTGCACGTGCCTGCCCAGGAATTCGCCCAGCGCATGCAATGGTTCCCTCAGATTCGGGATCAGGTCAAAGACCGGGGGCCCGGTGAGATTTGGCTGACGGATCCGTTCCGCTACAGTCCCTTTCCCGGCGGAAAGGGGGGGCAATAATGATCAAGCGGATAGAGACGGCTTTTTTGTTAACACTCATCGGCGTGTTATTGGGATTCATGCTCACGGTGCAGTTGCGGAGCACCCATGCGGTCCGGTGGCCCCCACCCCCGCTGCGCATCGATGAAAGCTCAAAACTCCTGGATTCCCTTGCTTCGGCGAAACACACCAATGAGGCGCTTGAGGCGAAGATCTCCGACCTTCAGGCCCAAGTGGACCGGTACGAGAAACAGGTGGATGGCGATATGGGAGCGATGGCCCCGGATCGACAGAAGTTAGAGGATTATCAGATCCTGGCGGGTACCGTGCCGGTACACGGCCCAGGGGTGAAAGTGATCATCGACGACCACCACGGCCCGATTCCGGTGGGGGTTGACCCGCGTTACGCGATTGTCCACGATTTTGATCTTAGGCGGGTGGTCAACGAACTGTACGCGGGCGGGGCCGAGGCGGTGTCGATCAACGGGGAGCGGATGGCGGTGAACACCGGGGTGGTCTGTATCGGGCCGACGATCCGGGTGGGGCTGGCGCGACTCGTTCCTCCTTTCACAATTGAAGCCATCGGTGATCCGCAAAAAATGACCAGCCAACTGAACCGGCCGGGAGGAATTCTGGATTTACTGCGAAGTCGGACGGTGACGGTGACAGGCCCGGTGGTCCAGGCGGATTTGCACCTAAAATCGGCCACGGGGTTGACGGGGTGATCGCGGGCCGTTGGGAAGATGCGGGTGCGGTTTTATCGGAGGCGCAAAGCGGGGCGAGCGGGGAGCCGATCGCATAGATGACAAAGGGGCGAAAAGGGTGGCGGATACACAGGGACCCCAAGTAACGGGTCGTTCGAAACGGACGCTGTATATCATCTTGTTTGCGGCCTCTCTGATCGTCGGATTTATGGCTGCGGTGCAGATCTCCACGGTTCGGCAGCCGGCGACGGCGCGGAGCGACATCGTGGAACTGCGAAGCGAATTGGCCCAGCAGCAGGCGAAACAGGAAGGGTTGCTCAAAACCTTGGACGATTTACAGCATCAACTGGAGAAATACCAGGCCACAGGAGGAAATCGCGCCGGAATGGCGGAAGCCTTGGTGCAAGAGGTTCAGGATGCCAGGCGCCAAGCGGGTCTTGAACCCGCCAGCGGCCCGGGGGTGATTGTCACCATCCGGGATCTTCCAGGCCCCGCGATTACTGGGCAGGACACGCACGTATACGATTGGATGTTACAGATGATCGTCAATCTTCTGTACGGCAACGGGGCTGAGGGGATCGCCCTCAATGGCCAGCGTTTGATCACCACGTCATTTATTCGCGAGGTGAATGGGGTGATGCAGGTTGACACCCACCCCATTTCCATGCCTTACGTGATTGAGGCGGTGGGAGATCCCGACCGGATGAAAGCGGCCCTCACCATCAATCCGATTGTTCAGGACTACCGTCAGATTGGAAAAGAAGTGACCATCGAAGTGCGCAAGGGCGGTGAGGTGGTCAATCTGCCCGCCTACCATGATCCAGTGGAATTCCGTTTTGCAAAGAAAGAGGTGACCGGGGGATCATGATCTGGTTGTCCATCGTGGGGTTGATCCTCGGAGTGTTGCTCGGCTTGGCGTTTAATGTTACCATTCCCCCTCAATTTTCCAGTTATCTCTCTATTGCCGTTTTGGCGGCGCTGGATACGGTGTTCGGGGGGATACGGGCAGGGTTAGAGGGAAATTTCGACAGTCGCGTCTTTATCAGCGGGTTCTTTTTTAATACGTTGCTGGCAGCTTTTCTCGCCTTTATCGGCGTGCAATTGGGCGTTGATCTTTACCTGGCAGCGGTTTTTGCCTTTGGAGTGCGATTGTTTCAAAATATCGCGACGATTCGGCGCATCCTGATGGACCGCAGGTGGCCATCTTCCTCTCCGTAATCGATTTTTCGCCGGATGCCGGGATATCCGGCGCTTCTTTTTTGTGAAGATGCCTCCGAAAAAAAAGGGATTCCCTGCGTGGCGTCGAATTTTCTAGGAGAGCATCTAAGGGAGTGGGTTTGGGGGTGCCGTTGTTTGACCAAGGGCGACATCATCGTCAGTCTGGACGTTGGGACATCCAAGATCCGGATCATCATCGGAGAAGTAACAGGCAGCAACTTGAACGTGATCGGCGTCGGGACGGCACCGGGTGACGGGATCCGCCAGGGAGCCATTGTCGATATCGACAAAACGGTCCGGGCGATTCGAGAAGCGGTGGAACATGCTGAACGGATGGTCGGCGTGCATATCCAGTCGGCCTACGTCGGGGTATCCGGCAGCCACATCGCCTTGCAATCCAGCCATGGAGTGGTGGCGGTCTCGTCACCGGACCGCGAGATCACCGAAGATGACGTCGATCGCGTTCTTCAGGCCGCCCGGGTCATGGCCCTGCCTCCCGAACGGGAGATCGTGGATGTCGTTCCAAAGGAATATATCGTCGACGGGTTGGAAGGGATCACCGACCCCCGTGGTATGATCGGAGTCCGGCTGGAGGTGGACGCCCATATCATTACGGGATCCCGGACGGTTATTCACAATTTGGTGCGATGTGTGGAGCGCGCCGAGATGGAGATTGCGGGTCTTGTCCTCCTCCCTTTGGCAGCCGGGTCCGTCGCCCTCTCCCCGGATGAAAAGAAGCTCGGCGTCGTGCTGGTCGATCTGGGTGCCGGGGCCACGACCATCTCGGTGTTCGAGCGGGGTGCCCTCGCCGGGGTCAGTGTGCTTCCGGTCGGCGGAGACTACGTGACGAACGATATTGCCATCGGTCTGCGGACGCAAACGGACGTGGCCGAGAAGATTAAATCCAAACACGGCTGGGCGATGGTGGCCTTGGCACCCGGGGACGAGCGGTTTAAAGTCCCAAGGATTGGCAACCAGGATGAAAAAGATGTGTCGGCGCAGGAGTTGGCGACGATCATCGAACCGCGGCTGCAGGAGATGTTCTTCCTCGTTCGCCGAGAGATCGAGCGCATGGGGGTGGCGGGGGAGATTCCCGGAGGCTATGTCCTCTATGGCGGCGTGTCCGCCACCCGCGGGATCGACAAGCTGGCCGAACATGAGTTGGCCGCTCCGGTGCGGGTCGCTGTGCCCGAGTTTTTGGGTGTGCGGGATACTTCGTTTGTCAATGGGGTGGGCATTATCCGATATGTGGCCAACCATAGCTACCGCCGGGCTGTGGATCACCAGCCCGCTCGCAAAGGGGCGTCCCCCGGATTGATTCGACGAATAAAGAGTTGGTTTGCCGATTTTATGTGAGCGGAGGGACACGGTGATGCTCGAGTTCGAATTCGACACGGAGCACCTCGCACAGATCAAGGTGATCGGCGTGGGAGGAGGAGGCTGTAACGCGGTCAACCGGATGATTGAGTCCGGGATCAAAGGCGTGGAATTCATTGCGGTGAACACCGATGCCCAGGCTCTGCAGTTGTCCAAGGCCGAAAGCCGTCTGCAGATCGGGGAGAAACTCACCCGGGGCCTTGGGGCCGGGGCGAATCCGGAGATTGGGAAAAAGGCTGCCGATGAGAGCCGGGAGCAGATCATGAACGCCCTGCGGGGAGCGGATATGGTTTTCGTAACCGCCGGGATGGGGGGCGGTACGGGCACCGGAGCGGCGCCGGTGATCGCCGAGATCGCCAAAGAACTCGGGTCCCTGACGGTGGGCGTGGTGACTAAGCCTTTCAGTTTTGAAGGGCGGCGCCGGATGAACCAAGCAGAACAGGGAATCCAGCATTTGAAAGAAAAGGTGGATACACTGATCGTCATCCCCAACGATCGGTTGTTGGAGATCGTCGATCGCAATACGCCCATGCTCGAGGCGTTCCGGGAAGCGGACAATGTGCTGCGCCAAGGCGTGTCGGGGATCTCCGATCTGATCGCCGTCCCCGGATTGATCAACGTGGATTTCGCGGATGTGAAGACCATCATGACCGAGCGGGGTTCGGCCCTGATGGGCATCGGAGTGTCAAGTGGGGAAAACCGAGCCGCGGAGGCGGCCAAAAAAGCGATCTGCAGCCCACTATTGGAAACCTCCATCGACGGGGCTCGGGGAGTGCTCATGCATATTGCTGGCGGCAACAATCTCAGCCTGTTCGAAGTGAACGAAGCCGCAGATATCGTTTCCTCTGCGGCCGACCCCGAAGTGAACATGATTTTTGGTGCGGTGATCAACCAGGATTTGAAGGACGAGATCGTCGTGACGGTGATTGCCACCGGTTTTGAACACAAAGCCCAGCAAACAGCAAAGCCCGTCAACAAAGTGGAGATCCGACCTTTTCAGAATGTCCAGGCGCCGTCTCAATCGGAAGACTACCATATCCCCGCCTTTCTTCGACATCGGCGAGGATAAGTGGTTAAAGCCAAAGAGCTGGGGCGCCCCGGTATCGGGCGATAAAACCCAGACAGCGCAAGCCTTCGGAGGGACCGAGGGCTTTTTTTATGCCTTCGTCAAGGTATGACAAAGTTTGTCATAGACATGTACTATACTGATTTGTACGGTGCCCCGTGTGGGAAGAAGGTGGAACCGGTGCCGGTGATGTACGGGGACTTGGTGGCGGCGGTGAACGCGGGGATGGACGCCTTGGCCCTATGGGGGACAGCTTGGATCCTTCGCATTCCCCCCCGGCCCCTGCGGGTTCTCGCAGCCGCTTGTTTTGGGGCGGGTTATGCCATGGCGGAACTGTTTCTGCCTGCTCTGGGCGGGTGGTGGGCGCGCATTGTCGTTTCCGCGGCGATGGTTCGCTTGGCCCTGCCCCTGCGGGGCATAGGCTATTGGATTCAAGCTATTGCTTTCTTTTATCTGGCGAATTTTGTATTCGCCGGCGCGATGATCGCCTTGCAATGGGGCGTCGGCGGTACCGCCGGGATCGGCGCGGGTCTTGTGGTCATGAGTGGAACCCCCGCCTGGCTGTGGCGATGGAGAACCGGGGTCTTAGCCCTAGGCATCCCCTTCGGCCTGTTGCTGTTGGCGGGGTTGTACCGGGTCAAGCGGCGCAATGAGCAACTGGTGGATTATACGGCTCGCATGAAGGTCGTCACCCCCCTGGGCAGCCGGGAGGTGCCGGTCCTGCTCGACTCCGGTAATCAATTGCGGGAGCCTCTCAGCGGCTGGCCGGTGATCGTCGCAGAAGCTGAAGGCCTGCGGGGCATTCTCCCGCCCTCCTTGTTCGAGTGGCTTCGCAATGCCCGGGGGCCGGGCAGGGATCCACCGATTGCACCGACCGCGGATCTAGGCGAGGAATGGTCGTCCCGACTTCGGGTGGTCGCCTGGCGTGGCGTTCACGGCCGCGGCGGGCTACTGCCAGCCTTTCGACCGGACGGCGTTCAAATCCGGCAGGGATCCCGGGTCTGGACGGTCGGCCAGGTTTATGTGGCGATCCAGGCGGAGCCCGTAGATCGGCGCCGGCGATACGCAGCCATTGTACCCACATCAGTGCTCGATTCGGCGGGGATCATCGCCGGGTGGGCCGGTCAGTGAAGGAGGACGCGAGATGGGCGAACACTGGGCGAATTGGAAACGGCGTTTGCGGCTGTGGTGGTGGCGGGTTGCCGGGCGCTTATTCCCAGGGGAAGAGGTGGATTACGTCGGCGGGGGCGAAGCCTTGCCGCCTCCCTTAACCCGGGAAGAGGAGGAGGCTCTCTTGCTTCGCTTGACTGAGGGAGACGAATCCGTGCGCTCCACCCTGATCGAGCGCAACCTGCGGCTGGTCGTGTACATCGCCCGGAAATTCGAGAATACCGGGATTTATATCGAGGATTTAGTTTCCATCGGCACCATTGGTCTGATCAAAGCGGTGAACACCTTCGACCCCCAGAAGCGAATCAAGCTCGCTACTTACGCCTCCCGTTGTATTGAGAATGAAATCCTGATGTTTTTGCGCCGGAACAATAAAGTCCGGGCCGAAGTCTCCTTTGATGAACCCCTGAATGTCGATTGGGACGGAAATGAACTGCTTTTGTCCGACGTCCTGGGGACGGAGAACGACACGATCTACCGAAATATCGAAGAGCAGATCGACAAACATCTGCTGTATGACGCTCTGGGGAAGCTGACCGAACGGGAACGAAAGATCATGGAATTGCGTTTCGGCCTCACCGGCGGTCAGGAAATGACGCAAAAAGATGTGGCCGATCTCCTGGGAATCTCGCAATCCTACATTTCCAGGCTGGAGAAACGTATCATTAAACGCCTCCGCAAGGAGTTCAATCGAATGCTATAACTGCATATTTCTTCCCGCTCAGGGGATACTGATGACCGAGCCGTCGGCCCACCCCATCGACGCGGGAGGGACACTATGAAACGCAATAAGGTGGAAATTTGCGGAGTGAATACCTCGCAGTTGCCCGTGCTGACCAACGCCGAGATGCGGAAGCTGTTCGCCGAACTTCAGGCTGGAGATCTTTCGGCTCGGGAGCGTCTCATCCACGGAAACCTGCGCCTGGTGCTCTCCGTGATCCAGCGTTTCAACAACCGGGGGGAGAACGTGGACGACCTGTTTCAGGTCGGGTGCATCGGATTGATGAAAGCCATTGATAACTTTGATCTCGGTCAGAATGTGAAATTCTCGACCTACGCCGTACCGATGATCATTGGGGAGATTCGGCGGTATCTGCGGGACAACAATCCGATTCGGGTCAGTCGATCGTTGCGGGACATCGCCTACAAAGCTCTACAGGTTCGGGATCAATTAACAAACGAACGGCTGCGGGAACCGACGATCACTGAGATCTCCGAGCAGCTCAACCTGCCCAAAGAGGACGTGGTTTTTGCCCTGGACGCCATCCAAGATCCCGTTTCCCTGTTCGAGCCGATCTATCACGACGGGGGCGACCCGATCTATGTCATGGATCAGATCCGGGATGACCGCAATCAAGACGTACTCTGGGTCGAAGAGATCGCCCTTCGGGAAGCGATGAACAAACTGGGCCAGCGAGAACAAAAGATTTTGGCGATGCGATTTTTTGAAGGCAAGACCCAGATGGAGGTGGCTGAGGAGATCGGCATCTCCCAGGCCCAAGTCTCCCGTCTCGAAAAGTCGGCCATTCAGCATATGCAAAAGTTCATTAAAATCCAGGGCTGAGCCCCACCCGGCCCTCGGCGCCCCCCGGGCGCTTTTTTGTTGGGCACTTTCCCGGGGTGTCCGCATATATAAAAGGATAAGAAGGGTGAGGGCGACGACTGCGGAAGCAGGGATGAGGCGATACAAGGGATGAAAGCGTCGGAACTCCAGGCGAAAGATGTGGTGAATATCCGGGACGGCGCCCGTCTTGGCATGGTGGGCGATTTGGAAATCGACCTGGAACAAGGGGTGGTCCGGGCCATCGTCGTGCCAGGGACTTCTCGCTGGTTCGGGTTGTGGCGAAACGGCCAGGAGCATGTGATCCCGTGGGACCAAATTGTCAAAATCGGCACGGATGTGATCCTCGTGGAGTTGCGACCGGCTACCGAAGGCGGGAGTTATCGCCCGGCGGATGGACCGGGTGTGTCCGAGGGCTACTAGATGTGGTACACTGGTGGCGAGAACGCAGCGGCTGGGGGAGCGGGGGCATGGAGTGGGAATTGGCCCGCGAAGCGGGCGTGACCTATTGGCGGGTTCCGGCTTGGGAGGAACAGGGCCGGGTGAGAGCCCGTTTTTTCACCCGGGTGGGCGGGGTGAGCCGTCCGCCCTATGATGGTTTGAATGTTGGCTTCTCGACCCGGGACGAAGCGGGGGCTGTGCTGGAGAACCGCCGCCGGGCGGCGGAAGCCTTCGGAATGCCCCTGGAACGCTGGACCTTCTGCCGGCAGGTTCACG
Source organism: Kyrpidia sp. (assembly GCF_023512215.1). NCBI lineage: Bacteria > Bacillati > Bacillota > Bacilli > Caryophanales > Alicyclobacillaceae > Kyrpidia > Kyrpidia sp. The sequence goes on from NZ_JAILZZ010000008.1 coordinate 19,324, forward strand.
GGGATCACATCCTCACGGTCTCCTCAGCCGACGCCGGCCGGGGGGCCCTGAGCCCGGAGAACTTGTTGGGGGAAGCGGATGGTCTGGCCACCCGGGATCCCGGCGTGGTTTTGGCGGTCCTTGCGGCAGATTGCGTGCCGATTCTGTTGTACGCGCCCGATGTCCCCGCCGTGGCTGCCGTGCATTCGGGGTGGCGGGGCACCGCGATCCGGACGGTGGAGGCGGCCGTTCGGAAGCTGGCAGGGTGGGGGGCGGATCCGACGCGGCTTTACGCCGCCATCGGTCCTTCCATCGGACCCTGTTGCTATGAGGTGGATGAGAAGGTGCGGGAGGTGTTCCATCAGGGGTGGAAGGTCGTCCCCGAGGGCGTTTTCGCTCCAAGGCACCCGGGACATTATTTCCTGGACCTGTGGCGGGCCAACCGGGAGGTTCTCCTGGATGCGGGGGTGTCTGAGGATCGGGTGGCAGTTCTCGGGGTGTGCACATCCTGCCGGCCGGACTTGTGTTATTCCCATCGAAGAGACAAAGGGGTCACAGGCCGGATGGCCGCCGCCGTGGCCCTGGTGGATGATGGCGGGGTGGAGGAGGACGATCGGCGTGAGCACGGGTGAGCGCATTGCTGAGGTGAAAATGCGCATCGCCCGGGCGTGCGCCCGGGTGGGCAGAGATCCTTCGGGCGTGCGCCTTGTGGCGGTGAGTAAATACATTGATGCAGCCCGGGCCAGGGAGTGGGTTGAGGCCGGGCTGACGGACCTCGGAGAGAACCGTCTGCAGGTGGCGCGGGAGAAGTTGGAGGCATTGGGCTCTGGGGTGACCTGGCATTTTATCGGTCATCTACAGACCAATAAGGTCAAGGCGGTCATTCAACATTTCGCGTGGCTTCACTCTTTGGACAGGCCTTCCTTGGTGGACGCCTTGGCCAGGCGGTTTGCGGAAGGGCCGCTCGAGGGGCCGCCGCTGAAAGTTTTGGCCCAGGTGAACGTCGCCGGGGAAGAACAAAAAAGCGGAGTGGCCCCGGAAGAAGTCGGGGATTTTCTCGATTACATACAGACCAAAAATCGATTTTCCCGATGGATCATGGCCGGGTTTATGACCATGGCCCCAGTGGTCAACGACCCCGAAGAGGTGCGCGGAGTGTTCCGGGAGCTGCGACAACTCCGGGACCGCTTTGTCCATCACCCGGTATGGCGGAATCGGGATAAGCTGGAGCTTTCGATGGGCATGTCCAGAGACTTCGAGGTGGCGGTGGAAGAAGGGGCCACCATCGTTCGCCTCGGGAGAATTTTGTTAGACAACGAGAGGACAGGCCCTGAGGCCGAGTCAAACGGAGAGAGGGGAGTGGGATGAATGGGCGACCGGATGCGTCGTTTCTTTCAGTTCCTGGGGTTCGGGGATGAGGAGTGGGTAGAGGAACCCCGGGAGGAGGAGATCCCCGGGCCGGCGCCGGGCCCCGGGAAGAAAGGGGCGGTGGTCAGCCTTCACCAAGCGAAGTCGGTCAAATTGGTTCTCTGCGAACCCGCCCGGTTTGAAGAAGGGCAAGGGATCGCAGACCACCTCCGCAACCGCCGGGCTGCGGTGATCAATCTGCAAAAAGTCCCTTATGAAGAGGGCTTGCGGATCATGGATTTTCTCAGCGGCGTCCTGTATGCGCTGGGGGGGACGATGCAAAAGATCGGGCCCCAGATCATCCTGTGCGCCCCGGACAATGTAGACGTTCAGGGGGCGATCTCGGAATATCTCAGCGGCCAGGAATCTCAGGACAAAACGAGGTGAGTGGACGCATTGAATCTGTACATCACAGTTAGCCAGGTGGTTGGCATCCTTCTCCAAGTCTACTGGTACCTGCTGGTCGCCCGAGCATTCCTATCGTTCTTTCCCGACGTCTGGGACACGTCCCTCGGCAGGTGGCTCATTCGCCTGACGGAGCCGTATTTGGCTCCCTTCCGCCGCTTCATCCCAAGTTTGCCCCTTGGAGCCATTTCCTTGGACCTTTCCTACATCGTGGCCCTTGTCGTCTATTATTTCCTCGAGCGGGGTGTCATGCTGCTGCTGTTCTGGATTTTTCGCGCGGTGGGGATGGTCTAGGTGTCGTGGCCGTGGGAAACGCATCTTCTGCCCGCGGAGCGCCCCTTTGCCCGCCAACTGGCACACTGGGCAGAGGAGGCCGGGCGGCGGTGGCGACCGGTGCTCACCGACTTTTATGATCTTCGCCGCCAGTGGATTGCCAGGGTGGTGGTGGCTTCGGTCAGCGAGATCGAGCTCAAGTCCTGGGGCGGGTATCCCGATGCCGAGCGGGTCCGGCTGTGGATTGGGCCGGAGGGGTGGGAACCGGGGGAAAGCGACTGGCAATTGGGATTTGTGAAGGTGGAGGTCCCTGGAGCCGAGTGGACGCACGGGGACGTGCTGGGGTCGATTCTCGGACTCGGGGTGCGGCGGGAGAAGATCGGGGATATTTCGGTGGTTCCGGGGGCGGCCTGGTGTGTGACAGACCGAGAGATTGCTTCGTTTTTGTGCGTGCATTGGCAGAGGGTGGGGCGATATTCGGTGCATCCCCGCGTCATTTCTCCGGGCGAGTTCGTGCCGCCGCGGCAATCGTGGCGGCAAGAGCGTGTTACAGTGGCCTCCCTGCGCCTGGACGCGGTGTTGCACGAGGCGTTGCACTGGTCGCGGTCAAAGGCGGCGGAGTGGATCAAGAAAGGGATGGTGCAAGTGAATTGGGCGGTGTGCCAGGACGGCGCCCGGCCGCTTGCGGAAGGGGACGTCATCTCGGTGCGCGGGGTGGGCAGGCTGAAAATCCTCGCGCTGGAGGGGGAGAGCAGACGCGGAAGGCAGATTGTGCGGGTGGGACACCTGGAGTGAGCGGGTGCAGGATTTCCCCGCCGGGCGTCGAATTCTAGGGACAGCAGGGATGCCGATTCGGGGGAGGTGGACGGCGTGTCATTAACGCCGTTGGATATTCACAATAAGGAGTTTAGCGTATCCTTTCGTGGCTATAATCAAGATGAGGTGAATGAATTCTTACGGCAGGTCATCCAAGAGTTCGAAGGATTGATCCGGGAGAACAAGCAACTGGCCGAGCAGAGCCGACTCTTGGAAGAACGCCTGGCGCACTTCTCGAATCTGGAGGAGAGTTTGAGCAAGTCCATCGTCGTAGCCCAGGAAGCGGCGGAGGAGGTCAAGGCCAACGCCCGAAAAGAGGCCCAGTTGATCGTGCGGGAAGCGGAAAAAAACGCCGACCGGATTGTCAACGAAGCGTTGATGAAATCTCGAAAGATCCTGATGGAGATGGAAGAAATCCAAAAACAGGTCTCCGTGTTCCGCACTCGCCTGCGCTCTTTGGTTCAGGCCCAATTGGAGATGATCGAAGCCCGGGACTGGGATGATCTGGCAGAAGACCTGCAGCAGGCGGGGCAACTGGAGTCCGGGACCGGAAGTCGGTGATGAGCCCGATTTGACAGGCTTTCTGGCAATCTCTATACTGGTGGTGCGGATTGGCGTCGCCGGGCGGTGGGTGCGGCGCCGCGGGAGTCAGGAGATGGTTGTGCGGCGAAAGGTGACGGCCTCTCGTCCCTGCGCGGGGATGGGGGCTTTTTGTTTGTCGGGTGGAAAGGAGGACGCCTCATGGACTACAGCCATACGTTACATCTGCCGAAGACCGATTTTCCCATGAAGGGGAATTTGCCAAAGCGGGAGCCGGAGATCCAGCGGCGTTGGGAAGAGATCGGTCTGTACCGCCGATCGGTGGAGATGCGGCGGGGACGGCCGAAGTTCATTCTTCACGATGGTCCGCCTTATGCGAATGGGAACATCCACGTTGGCCACGCCTTGAACAAGATTTTGAAGGATATGATCGTGAAATTCAAAACGATGGACGGCTTTGAAGCCCCTTATGTACCCGGGTGGGATACTCACGGTCTGCCCATTGAACACGCGATTATCAAATCCAAGAACCTCAATCGCCACGAAATTGACGTGTTGGAGTTCCGGGAGATGTGCCGGCAATACGCTTTGGAGTACATCGACCGGCAAAAGGGGCAATTTAAGCGTCTGGGGGTACGAGGGGATTGGGATCATCCGTATATGACCCTGGAGCCGGGTTATGAGGCCGTTCAGATCCGCATTTTTGGCGAGATGGCCAAAAAAGGTTATATCTACCAAGGCCTCAAGCCCGTCTACTGGTGTCCGTCCTGTGAAACGGCCCTGGCCGAGGCGGAGATTGAATACCGCGACAAGGTGTCACCGAGTATCTATGTAAAATTTCCCGTTGTGGACGGTCAGGGGGTCGTGGATGCGGCGGGGACCTCGGTGGTCATTTGGACGACGACGCCCTGGACGCTGGTGGCGAACCAAGCCGTGGCTCTGGGCCCGGATTTTCGCTATATTTTGGTGGAAGTGGGCAGTGAGCGATGGGTGGTGGCCAAAGACCGGTTGTCAGACGTGCTGAAAGCCGCGGGGCGGGATCCCGGAGCAGGGCGGGTCATCAAGGAATTCGACGGCAGGGCGCTAGAGGGGGCGATTCTCCAGCATCCTTTCCATAAGGGTCGGCAGGTTCCGGTGGTGCTGGGCGATCATGTCACCCTGGATGCTGGTACCGGCGCCGTTCATACGGCTCCGGGCCACGGCATGGAGGACTATCTGGTCGGCCTCAAGTACAACCTCCCGTTAGAAGCTCCGATTGATGACCGAGGCCGTTTCACCGAGGCCGGTGAGCCGGTGGTGGGACAATTCTACGCGAAGGCCAACGATGTTTTGTGCGATCTTTTGCGCCGGGAAGGGGCCATGGTGGCCGAGGGGGAAATCCGCCACCAGTACCCGCACTGCTGGCGGTGCAAAAATCCGGTTATCTTTCGGGCCACGGAACAGTGGTTTGCCTCCATCGACAAGTTTCGTCAGGAGATGCTGGACGAGATCGAGAAGGTCCAGTGGATTCCCTCCTGGGGCAAACAGCGGATTCACAACATGGTGGCCGAACGCCAGGATTGGTGCATCTCCCGCCAGCGGGTCTGGGGGGTGCCGATCCCGATTTTTTATTGTGAAACCTGTGGGGAAACGGTGATCGACGACCAGACCATCGACCATGTGGCTCGGTTGTTTGAGCAGCACGGCTCGCAGGTGTGGTTTGCCCGGGAGGCCAAAGACTTGCTCCCGGAGGGCTATCGGTGCCGATGCGGCGGCGATTCGTTCCGCAAGGAAACGGACATCATGGACGTGTGGTTTGACTCGGGGTCGAGCCATATGGCGGTGTTGGAGCGGAGGCCGGAGCTTCGCTGGCCCGCCGACATGTACCTGGAAGGATCGGACCAGCATCGGGGATGGTTCAATTCATCCCTTTCTACGGCTGTGGCGGTAAAGGGACAAGCTCCTTACCGGGCGGTGCTGACCCATGGATTCCTGTTGGACGGCGAAGGGCGCAAGATGTCCAAGAGTCTAGGGAATGTGGTGGATCCCCTGGAGGTGATGGATCGCCTGGGGGCGGATATCTTGAGGCTCTGGGTGGCTTCGGTGGATTACCGCTCGGATGCCCGGGTGTCGGACGCCATCCTGAAGCAAGTCGCCGAGGTCTATCGAAAGATCCGGAATACTTTCCGGTTTTTGCTTGGGAACTTGAACGATTTTGATCCGGCCGCCCACCGCACATCTTACGAAAATATGACAGAACTCGACCGCTGGGCCCTGGATCAACTCCAACGGCTGGTGGAACGGACGAGCGCCGCGTATCGGAATTACGAGTTTCACCTGGTGTTTCACGCCGTGCACAATTTTTGCGCCGTTCAGATGAGCGCTTTTTACCTCGATGTGCTCAAGGACCGGTTGTATTGTAGCCGGGAGGCGGATCCGATTCGGCGGTCGGCCCAGACGGCCATGTACGAGATCCTGGTGACTCTGGTGAAATTGGTGGCTCCCATCATCAGTCACACCGCTGATGAAGTGTGGAGTTACATTCCGGGGGTAAAAGGGCCGAGCGCCCAGTTGGAGGACTGGCCACAGGTGCGGTCCGAGTGGAAAGATGACGCCCTGATGCGCAAGTGGGAACGGATTCTGGAGTTCCGGTACGAGGTGGCCAAGGGGTTGGAGACAGCCCGACAACAGAAGGTGATCGGCAATAGCCTCGGGGCGGCGGTGGAGGTGTGGCTCGGTCCGAGATTTGAAGACATCCGGGAAATGGCCGAGGAGCTGCCCCAGATTCTCATCGTTTCCCAAGTGTCGGTTCACGGACCGGAAGAGACGGTCCCTTCGGACGCCTTGGAATTTGAAGGAGTCAGCGTCAGAGTCACCCCCGCTCAAGGTGAAAAATGTCAGCGTTGCTGGATGGTGTTGCCTGAGGTCGGGACGGTGGAGGGTCACCCGGACCTGTGTCGGCGGTGCGCCGAGGTGGTCGATGGGCTTCCCCTTGATGACCGATCCTGAACGTGCTACAATCGCCATGGCCAAACAAGAAGATTTCACCATCCTCGTTAGGTGAGGCGTGTGTACAAACACAGGCCACTGCCCGGAAACGTCGAAAGACGCCAATGGGTAGACCAGGGATTGCCGGATTAAGGCTTTCCCTAAGGTGGCTGAGCATCCGGGCTCTACGTTGTACACTGCCGAAGCTCAACCAGGGGGAAGGTGTGCGTTTTGCGCATGGTTTCCCCCGGCTTCGGGGGTTTTTTTGTGGAGTAAAGACCATCCTGTGGGAAGAAAGGGGGAGACGGAGATGCCCGCCTACGGACAGGTCCGAAAAAAGACGGCTTGGTGGGTGGATGCGGCGTTATTGGCCGGGGTGCTGGGGCTCCTGTACGGCATCGTGCAGGTGGGAAAGGGGATGGTAGAACCTTATGCGCCCCAGTCGATGACCGTTTCCCTCGACCCTGCGGCCCTCCCGTACTACGCCGGACGGAGCTTAATGCGGATGTTTTTGGCTCTCGGGGCTTCGGTGGTGTTTACGGTTTTGTATGCCCGCCTGGCTTCCCGGAGCCGGCTGGGGGAACGCATTCTGATCCCTCTGCTCGATATTCTGCAATCGGTCCCGGTGCTCGGGTTCTTGTCAGTGACGGTGGTCGGGTTTATGGCCCTGTTTCCGGGGAGTTTGTTGGGACCGGAATTGGCTTCGATTTTTGCGATATTTACCGGTCAAGTGTGGAACATGACCTTTGGGTTTTATCAATCGATTACAGGAGTCCCGAAGGAACTCCGGGAGGCGAGTCGGCTATACGGGCTCGGCGGGATCCGCCGGTTTTTCGTGTTGGATTTTGCGTACGGGGCGGTGCCGTTGGTTTGGAACAGCATGATGTCCTTTGGGGGAGGATGGTTTTTTCTCGCCGTCAGCGAGTCCATCACCGTGTTGCACCGGGATATCCGCTTACCCGGGATCGGATCGTACATGGCGGCGGCGATGGATGAGGGAGATGTCCGAGCTCTTTTGTATGCCATGGTCACCATGGTCATCGTCATTATTGTCGTGGATCAACTGTTCTGGCGTCCCCTGGTCGCATGGACCCAGCGCTTCAAAGTGGAGCAGACGGCGGGTCTGGATCTGCCCACTTCGTGGATGTTAACGCTATTGCGGCGTTCCCACATTGCCGAGTGGGCCCGCCGGGTGTTTTTTGAACCGGCCTGGTCGTGGATGATTGCGGGGCGGCCCCCTCGGGCGCCTCGGATCCGGAAGCCTTCGGTGGCCAAAAAAGTCGTCTCCGCAATGATCTGGGCCGCGGTGTTTGTGGTCGTGGTGTACTGGATCATCCGGGGCGGGCTGATGCTGAGGGAACTGGGGTGGAGAGAACTCCTTTCCCCGGTGCTTTATGGCGTACTCACTCTTCTCCGGGTGGCGGCGGCGGTGCTGCTCGGAGCGCTGTGGACGATCCCCGTGGGCGTGTGGATCGGCACGCACCCGAAATGGTCCCGGGTGGCCCAACCGGCGGTTCTGGTGGCGGCTTCGTTTCCGGCCAATATGTTTTTTCCGCTGATTACCGCGGCTTTTTTGTCCTTGCACGTAAGCCTTGAGTGGGGATCGGTGGTACTGATGATGCTGGGAACCCAGTGGTATATCTTATTCAATGTGATCGCCGGGGCGTCAGCCATTCCGGGCGACCTCCGGGAAGCGAGCGATTTGATGCGCCTTGGCGGATGGCGCCGATGGAGGCTGCTCATTCTGCCCGTGATTTTTCCGTCTTTGGTCACCGGGCTGGTGACGGCGGCCGGAGGGGCTTGGAACGCGAGCATCGTCGCCGAGGTGGTTTCCTGGAAGGGGACCCAGCTGGCGGCCACCGGGCTCGGGGCGTACATCACCCGGGCGACCACCAATGGCGATTGGCCGGCGATTGTCTGGGGTATTGTCGTGATGGCCGCTTTTGTCGTCGCGGTAAACCGCCTGTTGTGGAGGCGTTTGTATCGGTTGGCTGAAAACCGGTACCGGTTGGAAGTGTGAGAGGGGGGGCAGGGATGGCTCTTCTAGAATTGCGCCACGTGTCCAAGGACTGGGAAGTGGGTCCGGGTACTACAACGACGATCCTCAAAGATGTCTCGCTCAAAGTGGAAGAGGGGGATTTTGTCGCCCTCCTCGGCCCTTCGGGATCGGGCAAATCGACCTTATTGCGGATTATCGCCGGGTTGATTCCCCCCACCGAGGGTCAGGTCTTGTACCACGGCCGGCCGGTGGATGGGGTGGCGCCAGGAGTGGCGATGATTTTTCAAAACTTTGCCCTGTTTCCGTGGCTGACGGTGTTGGAGAATGTCGAGCTCGGGTTAGAGCGGACCGACATGCCACCTGCGGAAAAAAGGCAGCGGGCTTTGCAAGTCATCGATATGGTGGGCTTGGACGGCTTTGAGACGGCGTTTCCGAAGGAGTTGTCCGGTGGCATGAGACAACGGGTGGGTTTTGGCCGGGCACTGGTGGCCGAACCCGATATCCTCCTCATGGATGAACCCTTTTCGGCCCTGGACGTGTTGACCGCTGAGAATCTGCGCCGGGATCTGTTGGAATTGTGGCTTGAGAAAAAGATTCGGACCAAGGCCATCGTCCTCGTTACCCACAGTATTGAGGAGGCGGTGTACCTGGCCAGCCGGGCCGTCGTGCTTTCCCGGGACCCGGCCCAGGTGGTGACGGACATCCGAATCACTCTGCCGCACTGGCGGGATAAACAGTCCCCGACTTTTCTTTCGTTGGTCGATCAACTCTATGCCATTATCACCCGACGAACCCCCGTGGCCGAAGCGGTGCCTGCGGCGGCAAAATCGATGACCCGGGTGCCGGAGGTGCGCTCGGGTGCCCTCACGGGACTGCTGGAGCTTTTGGATGATCTGGAAAGCCGCACGGATTTGTATAAATTGGCGGACAACCTGATGCTGGATGTGGAAGATTTTCTGCCCATTGTGGAAGGGGCCGAACTTTTGGGGTTGGTCAAGGTGGAGCACGGCGACATTGAACTGACCGACGTCGGGCGGCGGTTTGCCGACGCCAGCGTGCTGGAGAGAAAGGAAATTTTTCGCGATCTGGTGTTAAAAAAGGTCCCGACCATGGAGAAAATGTTATGGGTGCTTCAGTCAAAACGGAATAAACAGATTGCCCGGGAATTTTTCCTGCAGATTTTCGAGCGGAGGTTCAGTCCGGAAGAGGCGGCCAAGCAACTGGATATTCTCATCGACTGGGGGCGCTACGCGGAACTGTTCGGCTATGATGAGCAGGGAGGGCGCCTGTATCTTGAAGGGGAAGAGGACGCGCCGTAAGGGTCGAACCGTGGCGGATTCCCTCGATTTTCCTGTTCTTTTGTCGATGGGCAGGATTTCCCGGCCCGCATCGCGAATTGCTGGTGAAGATCGGGAGGAGGGAAGGGCATGTCTCTGGAGGTGGAGGCGGTGCATCGGTCGGGGGTCGTGGTGGCCCGGTTGCGGGGGGAGTTGGACCATCATACGTCGGATGCGGTGCGGACCAAGGTAGACGCACTTTTGGAAGAGACCGGTTCGATTCGGTTGCTGTGGAACCTGTCGGATTTGTCCTTCATGGACAGTTCAGGTCTCGGGGTGCTGCTGGGCCGGTATCGCAGGATTAGCCAGGGCGGCGGGAAGATGGCCTGCTGCGGCTTGACAGCACCCGTGCGGAAACTGTTGGAGTTGTCCGGGGTGCTGCGTATCGTGCCGGTGTATGAGGACGAGTCCAGCGGCATCGCCGCATTGAGGGAGGCCTAGGATGAGCGCGACACGGAATGTGATGCGATTGGAATTCTCCAGTCGATCGGAAAACGAATCCTTCGCTCGGGTGGCCGTTGCCGCATTCGTCGCTCAGCTTGATCCGACCGTGGAGGAACTCACCGAGATTAAAACCGCCGTCTCGGAAGCGGTGACGAATGCCATCATTCACGGATACGGGGACCAGGAAGGGATGGTGAGCATCACCTGCACCCTTGAGGGAGACACGGTGGAGATTATGATAGACGACCAAGGAGTGGGCATCGAGGATATCGAGTTGGCCCGCCAGCCCATGTATACCTCTCGCCCAGATTTGGAGCGGTCGGGCATGGGCTTTACGATCATGGAAAATTTCGTGGACAAAGTCGAAATCACGTCCCGCCCCCGCCAAGGTACCCGGGTGCGCCTGGTCAAGCGGTTGAAGAGCCGGACGACGTCGGAACACTAGGTGAGATCATGCAACCGGAGAGGGATTTTGGTTCGACAAAGGCGAAACTGACCGATGAGCAGGTCAGGGAACTGATCGCGCAAAGTCAATCCGGGGATGCGGGGGCTCGGGAGACGCTGGTTCTCTTTAACCAGCGGCTGGTATGGTCGGTGGTTCAGCGCTTTTTGGGTCGGGGTTATGAGCCGGAGGATCTGTTCCAGATCGGGTGTATCGGGCTGATGAAGGCGATCGACAAGTTTGATCTCAGTTATGACGTAAAATTCTCCACTTACGCCGTTCCGATGATCATCGGTGAAATTCAGCGCTTTTTGCGGGATGACGGCACCGTCAAAGTGAGCCGATCGGTCAAGGAGACCGCCCGGCATATCCGCAGGGCCCGGGACGAGTTGGCGAAACGTTTGGGGCGGCAACCCCATATCAATGAGCTTGCCGAGGAACTGGGGATGGACCCGGCGGAAGTGGTGTTCACCCAGGACGCCATGAGGGCTCCGGCTTCGATTCACGAGACGGTGTTTGAGAACGACGGGGACCCGATTTTACTGATGGACCAGATCGCCGACGAGGAACAAGAGAAATGGTTTGATCGTCTGGCGCTCACCGATGCGTTAAACCGGCTCCCCGAACGGGAGAGGCTGATCGTGTTCCTTCGGTTTTTCAGGGACAAAACCCAATCGGAAGTGGCGGAAGTGTTGGGGATTTCTCAAGTTCAGGTCAGTCGCTTGGAGAAAAAGATCTTGAACCGGATCCGCCGGCAGCTTCTCGGCGAGGATGAGGAGTAGGGCTTCGCCCGAAGGGAGGGCGGAGCTTTTTTTGGCCTTCTGGGCCGGGGGCACCGGCGGGGATGAAGGACTTTGGACGGGCGGGAAAAACTGGGCATACTAACGGGGAACCGGGAGGAGGCGGATTCCCTTGGAGTTTGCGCCGGAGGTTGATGTCTACATTCGCCCGAAGGAACGGTTGAGTCTGCGGCCCGGGGAGCACCTGACCGTCGGCCAGGCGGCGGAGGTGGTGGCGGTGGATTCCGGCGGGGGAGACCTGAGGCGGGTTGTTGTGGGGATCCCCGTTTCGGATTGGAGTCCCCGGCAGGGGGGTGTGCGGGTGGTTCAGGCGATTGACCTGGTGGCGGCCATCAAGCGGCGCCTGCCTCACGTCAATGTCCACTTGATCGGGCCGACGGAAACGATTGTCGATCTGGAGGAGCCTGGCGGCTCGAAGCCGTCATGGCTCAAGGTGGCGGCGGTGTGGCTCCTGCTTTTCGTGGGTTCCGGATTGACGATCATGAACTTCCACGCCGACGTGAGCATGGTCCGGGTCCACCAGCGGGTATATCACCTGATCACCGGTGAATACAAGGCCCATCCTTATATTTTACAAATCCCCTATGCCTTTGGGGTTGGACTGGGGATGGCCCTGTTTTTTAACCATCTGCTCCGGCGAAAAATCAACGAAAATGAACCCAGCCCTCTCGAGGTGGAGGTTTTTCAGTACGAGCAGATGATCAATCAGTATGTGATCACCCGGGAGGGGAGTCGTCAGGAACGGGTGCCGGACCCGCGTGAGGCCCATGGTTCGTGAGGGGATGGCGGCAGCGGTGGGGTTGGCCTGGGGCGTGACGGTGGGGAGTGGGTTTCTGGCGCTGTTGTCCGTATTGGACGTGGTGCCGAGGCTCGTTCAGTTGACCCGGTTTAAGGGGGGATTGTTGGCCTATCAGTGGGCACTGATCGCCGGTGCCTTTATTAGCACGTTATCGGAAATTTTCCCCATGCCCATGAGCTTATCCCGGTGGATGGCCGCGGCATGGGGTCTTTTTGCCGGGGTATTCGTGGGGATGGTGGCCGGGGCGCTGACCGAGGTGTTGAATGTGCTTCCGATCCTGGCCAGGAGACTTCGCCTGGAGCCGGTTTTGCCGCTTCTGGTCTCGGCCATGGTCATCGGCAAGATGATGGGGTGCCTTGTGAATTTTCTATTTCCGGAGTTGTCGCCCTAGGGCGACGAGGCATAGTGCCGCTTGGGTCTGTGCATGCTACATGGGGTACCAGGGGATGGAGGAGATCTGGATGAGCGTCGGAACGCCGGATGATAAGCGATTGCAGAAAGAGTATCAAATGGTCGTCAAACGGCACCGCCCTCCTGTACCGGCGGCGCGCAATGCCCTTCGGGCTTTCGTCGTGGGGGGATTGGTCTGCGATCTTGGCCAGTTCATCCAGTATTTGTACATGCGCGTCGGGGGATTTGACCGAGAAGCGGCAGCCAATCCCACAGCGGCGACTCTGGTCTTTGTCGCGATTCTACTGACCGGCCTAGGGCTATACGATCGCTTTGCCCAATGGGCCGGGGCGGGCTCGGCAGTCCCGATCACGGGGTTTGCCAATGCCATGTCCTCGTCGGCGATTGAAGCGAAAAGTGAAGGGTTGGTGCTCGGAGTAGGGGCAAACATGTTCAAAGTGGCGGGGCCTGTGATCGTTTTTGGCGTGGTGGCGGCGTTTTTTGTCACCTTGATTCGCGCGGTGCTTCCCCGGATCCTGGGATAGGCCGCCGAGTCAGGCAGTGGGTCCGCCGTTTCGGGTGGCGAGTTTCAGGAGGCGGGTCCGTTCACCGATTTTCGAGTAAAGGGGGCGGGAACCGTGGCCCGGTCGGTGGGGAGTCAGACGTGGCAGTTTGATCGGGTGTTCCTGGCCGGGGAAGCGGCGGCGGTGGGGCCGAAGGAAGGCGAGGGGCCGCTGAGGGACGATTTTGACGGGATTTTTCCCACCCCCCATGCCGGGCAGCCGAATTGGGAGAAAGCCGAGCAAACTTTTCTCCAATACGCCTTCGACCAAGCCTTGGAGAAGGCCGGGAAGCGCAAAAAAGATGTGGGATTGTTCGTTGCCGGAGACCTCATGAATCAGATCACCACTTCCACTTTTGTAGCCCGTTCCCTTGCCATACCCTATCTTGGGGTGTTCAGCGCCTGTGCGACCATCGGCGAGGCTTTGGCGGTGGCCGCTTTGGCGGTGGATAGCGAGACGGAAACTCTGGTGGCCGCGGGTACGGCCAGCCATAACGCCACGGCGGAGCGGCAGTACCGGTATCCGACTGAATACGGAGCCCAGAAAACGGACACTGCCCCCTGTACGGTATCCGGGGGCGGAGTGGCACTCCTGGCCCGGGACTCGGCGGGCGGTCCCGGCAGGGTTCGATTGACTTTCGCTACCCTCGGTAAAGTGATCGATTTGGGCGCGAAGGATCCGACGGACATGGCCGCGGCCATGGCCCCGGCGGCCGCCGATACGTTAGCTGCACATTTCTCGGACCTGAACCGCCGACCTTCGGATTATGATCTCATCGTCACCGGGGACCTGGGATTTCATGGAATGCCGGTGCTTCGGGAATGGTTCGGCCGGTACGGTTACGATCTCGGGGATCGGTACGCCGATTGCGGCGCCCTGATTTACTCACCGACCCAGCCCGAAGTGTTTAATGGGGGCAGCGGATCGGCCTGTTGTGCAGTGGTGACCTTTGGCCACCTGGTCCGTCGGCTTCGTCGGGGGGAACTGCGGCGGGTGCTCGTTGCCGCCACCGGAGCCCTTCATTCGACGGTATCGGCTCAGCAGGGGGAAACGATTCCGACGATTTGTCACGCGGTCGTTTTGGAGCGGGAGGATTGATCCGTAACGTCCCGGGTCCGGAAACGGACGGGTTCAGGTGATAGCGAAAGGCGGGAGACCGATGATTTATGTCTGGGCATTCGTGGTGGGCGGCCTGATCTGCGTGATCGGACAACTGCTGATGGACGTGGGCCGGCTGACTCCGGCCCACACCATGACAATCCTGGTAGTCAGTGGAGCTATCTTGGACGGGTTGAACCTGTACGATCCGCTGATCCAGCTCGCCGGGGCCGGGGCCACGGTCCCCATCACAAGCTTTGGTCACGCCCTCACCCACGGAGCGTTGATGGAAGCCGGACAACACGGGATCGTCGGGGTCATCACGGGAATCTTCGAGGTGACCAGCGCCGGCATTTCCGCCGCCATTGTTTTCAGTTTCCTTGCGGCCTTGGTATTTAAGCCGAAAGGTTAGTGGCCACCCGGCGGAAACGAATCTGTCCTTCGGAAAAGACCCGGTGAGGCGGGGTTTTTCCCCATACCGATCGTTGTACCTCGTAGTGACCCGTGATATAATCGGCCTAACCGGCGCCGGCCATAAACCGGTTGCCTTTGTGATTCGGAGAGGGGAAGAAAGCATTGGTGCCTTCTTTGGGTACGCGTCGGGTAAACGATCGGGGACACCTGGAGATCGGCGGGTGCGATACGGTAGAATTGGCCGAGCGCTTTGGAACCCCGTTATATGTTTTTGATGAGGCGCTGCTGAGAGAGACGTGTCGGGAGTTTCACGCGGCTTTTCGCAAGGCGGGATTGCGCTATCAGGTGGCTTACGCCGGGAAGGCTTTTTGTACCCAGGCCATGTGCAGGCTCGTGGAGGAAGAAGGCCTTCACCTCGATGTGGTGTCGGCCGGGGAGTTGCATACGGCGCTGACCGCGGGGTTCCCCCCGGAGAAGATTCATCTGCACGGGAACAACAAGAGCCGGGATGAACTGATCTACGGCCTCAAGGCCGGGATTGGCGGATTTGTGGTGGATAATTTTTATGAGCTCGATCTTTTGGCGGAATTGGCAGAGCGCCAGGGGAAGCGCCCGAACATCCTGTTGCGGGTGACCCCGGGCGTCGAGGCCCACACCCACGAGTACATCCAGACGGGACAGCAGGATACGAAATTCGGCTTTGACCTGGCGAGCGGACAAGCTGAAGCGGCGGTCCGCCGCGCCCAGAGGGCGCGGGGGTTGAACTTGGTAGGCCTTCATTGTCATATCGGCTCACAGATTTTTGAGACCGAAGGATTCGTTCTCGCTGTTGAGCGGATGATGGAGTTCTACGCCCGGGCCGTCAATGAGTGGGACGCGTCGCTGCGAATCCTGAATGTCGGGGGCGGATTCGGGATTCGGTATGTGGAAGAGGATCGGCCCCTTCCGGTGGAGGCGTACGTTGCGGCGATCGCCGATGCCGTGAAAAGGGAGGCCCTGAGGCGCGGGGTGGCGGTCCCCGAGGTATGGGTGGAGCCCGGGCGGCGGATTGCGGGGCCGGCGGGCACCACGTTGTACACAGTGGGGGCGCGGAAAGAGATCCCCGGGGTGCGCCGGTATATCGCCGTGGACGGAGGGATGGCGGATAACCCGCGTCCCATTATCTATCAAGCTCGTTACGAGGCTGTGGTGGCCAACCGGGCCGGGGAACCCGTTGAGGAGTTGGCGGCGGTGGCGGGGAAGTTCTGCGAAACCGGCGACATGCTGATCTGGGACACGCCCCTGGCGCGCGCGGTGCCCGGGGATATCCTGGCGGTTTTCGGCACCGGAGCGTACACGTACTCTATGGCGAGCAACTATAATCGCGCCCCCCGGCCGGCGGTGGTGTTCGTGCGAGACGGGCGGGCGGACGTGGTGGTGCGCCGGGAGACTTTGGATGATCTCATTCGGCTCGACCAGATCCCCGAACGGATGAGAAAGGAACAGCATCCGGTGGCTTGACGGGCTTCGCGTTGGTGGGGTTCCCCTCGGCCTTCCCGGTCCGGAAGGAAGGCCGAGGGCCTCAGACCCGGTGGAGGTAACCTTCACAGGTGGCGGTACGGACGGGCAAGAGGTTTTCGTTGGCGGCTCCGGAGTCTCCACAGGGGGATCATCAAGAGTATCCCGGGAACGGCCCCCAACAGCCACCACCAGGACCAGGGCGGCGGATTGACGGCGCGGTCACTCACCAAAGGAACGGTGGCGATGGTCCGTCCGTCTACCGAGAAAACAGCTTGTCCCAAGATGGCACCTTTTTGCAAGGGGAGCTTCGGTTTAATGAGCTCAATGTTGCGGGTGACCTGAGGGGATGTCCCTTGAGCGAAAGTGTACCATACGCTGCGCGATAGGAGAGCGTTGGCGGTCTGATGACCCGGCAATTGCACGGTTTCAGCGGTTTCTCCGGCGGACGCCAACCGCTGGGTGGCAAAGTGTTGAAAACCCCAGTCGAGCAGTTTGGTGGCCTCTTCACGCATAGCTTCCTGTCCGGGGATGTCCATCAGGGTGGCGATCAAGGACTCGTTGCCCCGGGTGGCACTCACCACCATGGTTTGTTGGGCCTGGTCGGTATACCCCGTTTTGATTCCTGTAGCCCCGGGGTATGTCCACAGCATTCGGTTAATATTGACCAGTTCCGATTCCCATTCCTTGCCGTGCCACGGATAGGTCTTGGTGGCCACGATTTGGCGGAAGATCGGGTTCTGCATCGCATATCGCCCGATGAGGCACATATCATAGGCCGTGGTGACGTGATTCGGGTCATGGAGACCGTTGGGATTGGTAAAATGGGTGTGGAGAGCGCCGATTTCTTTAGCTTTGGCGTTCATCATCGCGGCGAAGTCCGCCACGGAGCCACCGTAGTGTTCGGCAATGGCCACAGCGGCATCATTGCCGGAGTTGAGCATCATGCCGTACAGCAGTTCTTCGAGGCTGTGTTCTTCCCCTTCAACTAAATAAATCCGATTGCCATCCTGTAGGGTGGCCAGGCGGCTGGTGGTGATTCGGTCGTTCAGGCGCCCCCGTTCCAGGGCGACGATGGCGGTGAGGATTTTGGTGATGCTGGCTGGATAATGGGGTTCGTCGGGATTCTTGGCATAAAGAACCTGGCCGGTTTTCATGTCCATCAAAACAGCGGAACGCACCGCGAGATCTGGAGGACCGTCGGCCTGATCTGCCCTGGCCGGCACTGCGCCTCGGGGACAGCTCCATACCCATATGACCAATGCTAGGATCGTCATCCATCGAACGGCGATGCGCATGCCTCGTATCTCCCCTGTTCTCAAGCGCTATCTGTCATAGGCACACATACGCTACTCATTCTAATGTACAGGCCAACCTCGGTGCAACGGCCGAAAGTCCCAAGCTCCGTCAGTAGACGCCTGGCGGTCATTGGCATCGCCGGCCGGCGCCGCTCCCTAGCCTTTACAGAAATAGGCGAAGGGCGTATACTGAAACCACAATTGGACATCGAATTCCTTCAGGGCAGGGTGAGGGGCAACCCAATTCCCGACCGGTGGTGACGTCGACAAGGCGAAGTCCACGAGCGGTTGAGTCCGCAGGAACCGGTGAAAGTCCGGTACCGACGGTATAGTCCGGATGGGAGAAGGAACAGGATGAACGGGTGGGTCAGACCGTGAAAACGGTAAGGCTTTTTTCGCCGTTCCCTCTTAGCCCTGGAGGAATTCCGGGGTTTTTTCATTTGGGGGGATGGGGTTGAAAGATGAAGACTGGATGCGGTGGGCTCTGCAGTTAGCCGCCTCTGCCCGGGGACAGACCAGCCCCAACCCCTTGGTCGGCGCGGTGATCGTGAAGGACGGAGAACTCGTGGGCCAAGGGGCCCATCTCAAGGCTGGCGGTCCTCACGCAGAGGTGCATGCCTTGCGCATGGCCGGGGAGAAGGCCCGGGGGGCCACGGTTTACGTGACCCTAGAACCCTGTGATCACCACGGGCGTACGCCACCCTGTAGCCGGGCGCTGATTGAGCACGGCGTGGCCCGGGTGGTGGTGGCGATGGTGGACCCGAATCCGTTGGTGGCGGGAGGGGGTATCCGGCGTCTCCGGCAAGCCGGAGTGAAGGTTGAAGTCGGCCTTTTGGAGAAGGATGCCAGAGCCCTGAATCGGGGATTTATTCAACGGATGACCCGTGGCCGGCCTTGGGTGATCGCCAAGATCGCCATGACGTTGGATGCTCAGATTGCGACCCGGACTGGTGAGAGTCGGTGGATTACCGGGGAGAAGGCCCGGGAGAAGGTGCATGAGCTTCGGTCCCGGGTGGACGCCGTGGTGACGGGGGTCGGCACGGTGATTGCGGATGATCCGCAATTGACCGCCCGCCCTCCAGGTGGGGGACTCCCACGGCAACCCCTGCGGGTGGTGCTGGACAGTCGGCTCCGGATCCCCGGGGATGCGCGGATCCTGAGCACTGTTTCAGCGCAGACGGTGGTGTGCGCTGGCCGAGGGTTGGCGCCGGCCGAGCGCATCGCTGAACTTGCCGCGAGAGGGGTGGATGTCTGGCTGATCGATCCGGATTCCGAAGGGGGTTTGGATCTGCACCAGGTATTCGGGCGTCTGGGTGAAGCCGGGGTGAACACCGTGCTGGTGGAGGCCGGCGGGCAGCTGCAAGGCAGCGTATTTCGCAGCGGCTTGGTGGATGAAGTGGTGTTTTTCTTGGCGCCGAAGCTGTTGATGGGGAGTGGAATCCCCGCCCTCGCCGGGGAGGGCGTCGAACGGCTGGCCCAGAGCGCCCAACTGGAGATCACTGGGGTGGAGGCGGTAGGGGAGGATTTGAAAGTGACCGCCTTGGTCCGGAGGGCGGAAAAAGGCAGGTGACGAGGCATGTTTACCGGAATTGTAGAGGAAATCGGGATCCTTCGCGAAGTTCGTCCCACGGATCAAGGGGTTGAACTCACGGTGCAAGCGCACCAGGTTCTGGAGGATGCGAAGATCGGGGACAGTATCGCCGTTTCCGGCGTTTGTCTCACGGTCGTGGATCTGGTTTCGGAGGCTTTTCGTGTGGACGTGGTGGCGGAAACGCTTCGCCGCACCACCTTGGGGGCGGTTTCTCCCGGGGCGAGGCTCAATCTGGAGCGGGCTTTGACACTGCAGACGCGGCTGGGCGGCCACCTGGTGTCCGGGCACGTGGATGGGGTCGGCACCGTGGAGGAGGTGGGATTTGAAGGTGACTCGGCGGTGGTCGAGGTGCGCGTTCCGGCACCCCTTCAAAAATATATCGCCGAAAAGGGGTCAGTGGCGGTGGACGGAGTGAGCTTGACGGTGATGGGTGTGACCGAGAAAGGTTTTCGCGTGGCCCTGATCCCTCACACGCAAAAAGAGACCACTCTCGGCGAACTGAGGAGCGGCAGCCGGGTGAATCTGGAAGTGGACGTGGTGGCGCGGTATGTGGAGCGATTGTTGCGAGGAGGCCACGAAGTGAAGTGATCGGTCGGGACAGGACAGCGCGTGGCGCGCAGCGAGGAAGAAATGGAGGAGACGGCTATGTTTGCGTCCATCGAGCAGGCCATCGAAGAACTGAAAAAAGGTCATGTCGTCATTGTCGTCGATGATGAGAACCGAGAAAACGAAGGGGATTTTGTGGCCCTGGCTGAGCGCGCTACCCCGGAAGTGATCAATTTCATGATTACTCATGGCCGGGGGTTGGTGTGTGTCCCTCTGACCGAAGAACGGGCTCGGGAGTTGGATCTCGACCCCATGGTATGGAACAACACCGACAACCACGAAACGGCTTTTACGGTATCCGTGGACGCCCGCAACGGCACCACCACGGGGATCTCAGCGGTGGAACGGGCGGTGACCGTCAAGACCCTCATCGATCCCCAAAGTACCCCGGGGGACTTTCGACGGCCGGGGCATATTTTTCCGTTGATCGCCAAGCCCGGAGGCGTCTTGCGCCGGGCGGGACACACCGAGGCGGCGGTGGATCTGGCCCGATTGGCGGGGGCGTACCCCGCGGGAGTGATTTGTGAGGTACTGAAAGAGGACGGGACGATGGCCCGGGTGCCGGATTTGGAAAAAGTGGCCCAGCGGCACGGCTTGCTGATGATCACCATCGCCGATCTGATCCGTTACCGAAAGGCCCGGGAGCGGTTGATTCAGCGCCGGGCTGAGGCGGATCTGCCCACGGACTACGGGGTGTTTCGCGCCGTGGTTTACACGAGCACGTTGGACGACAAAGCGCACGTCGCCCTGGTGAAAGGGGAGATCCACCCCGAAGAGCCCATACTGGTACGCGTCCATTCCGAATGTTTGACGGGCGATGTGTTCGGTTCCCATCGTTGTGACTGTGGCTCACAATTGGCCGCGGCGATGAAACGGATTGAAGCCGAAGGCCGGGGTGTGCTATTGTACATGCGTCAGGAGGGGCGGGGAATCGGCCTCGTGAACAAGATCCGGGCTTATGCGCTTCAGGATCAGGGCTACGACACCGTGGAGGCCAATGAAAAGCTCGGATTCCCCCCGGATCTCCGGGATTACGGGATCGGCGCCCAGATCTTGCGCGATCTGGGGGTGACCAAGTTGCGGTTGTTGACCAATAACCCGCGAAAGATTCGGGGGCTCGAAGGTCATGGCCTGGAAGTGGTGGAGGTGGTGCCGATCCAGGTCCCGCCCACAGAAGAAAACATCGATTATCTGCGAACCAAGAAGATTAAGCTCGGCCATTATTTAAACGTGTGAGCTTCCTGGTGCCGGGCCGGGTTGGTCCCATACCCCGGACCCGGGCCGGTGATCACGGGCGGGGAGGCGTAGGGGTGGCACGAATTTTCGAAGGTGGATTGTCCGGCGAAGGAGCTCGGTTCGGATTGGTGGTTTCGCGGTTTAATGAACTGATCACCCGGCCACTGCTAGAAGGCGCGCTCGGAGCTCTGCGGCGACACGGCGTGCGGGAGGAAGACGTGGATGTGGCCTGGGTACCGGGGGCCTTTGAAATCCCCGTTGTAGCCCAGAAGATGGCGGAATCCGGGCGTTACGATGCGGTGGTGGCTTTGGGGGCGGTGATCCGCGGCGCTACCCCGCATTTTGACTACGTGGCCGGGGAGGCGGCGAAAGGGGTGGCCGCGGCCGCCTTGAAAACCGGGGTGCCGGTGATTTTCGGCATTCTCACCACCGACACCATTGAGCAGGCGGTGGAACGGGCGGGAACCAAGGGAGGCAACAAAGGTTGGGATGCGGCGGTGTCTGCGGTGGAGATGGCCGACCTGATGCGCCGATTATCCCGGGCCGTCGAGGAGGACGGGCACCGTGTTGTGGAACAGTGAGGATCTCATCTTCCGGCTGATCGCTTTTCTGATCGGGATCGTGTTTCACGAGCTCGCCCACGGTTATGTCGCCGATCGGTTCGGGGACTCCACGCCCCGCCGGGCCGGCCGTTTGACGTTAAATCCGGTGTCTCACATTGATCCCATCGGGTTGTTGTTGATTCTGTTCGGACCCTTTGGCTGGGCCAAACCCGTCCCCATCAACCCCCTGGTTTTTCGGGATCGCAAATGGGCTTTGGCTGCGGTGTACGCCGCCGGCCCGGCAGCAAACTTGGTTATCGCCGTTACACTGGCCCTCGTGTGGAACATGACCGGCGGGGCGGCCGCGTCCCTGCCGGGATTATGGGGGACATTTTTGACCGGGGTTTTCGGATATTCGGTATTGATCAACGTGGTCTTGGCCCTCTTTAATCTGATCCCCGTACCACCTCTTGACGGCGGCCGGCTGCTGGAGTTGGCGGTGGCCAGGCGGCTCGGGAGGGCCTGGCATACCTTTGCGACAATCGGGCCTTTTGTCCTTCTGTTGGTGGTCATCACACCTCTGAGCCAATACGTGATTGTTCCGTGGGTGTTTGGAGGACTGCGTTTGTTCGCGGCCTGGACGGGTTACACGTTTTAGGTGCGGGCGACGGGGAGGGGGAAGGGTGGCCTATGACGTGCGGGTGGGGTCTTTTGAGGGACCCCTGGACCTTTTACTGCATCTGGTGGAGAGGAGAAAATTCAATATCTGGGATATTCCGGTCGCGGAGATTACGGAACAGTATTTAGACTATCTTCGGCAAATGCAGAAGTTATCTCTGGAGGTGGCCAGCGAATTCGTGGTGATGGCCGCCCGGCTCCTGGAAATCAAGAGCCGCATGCTGCTGCCCCGTTCTCCGAAACCCGGGGAAGCGGAGGCGGAGGAAGCCGACCCCCGGCTGGCCCTTTCCCAGCGCTTGGCGGTTTATCGAGCCTTCAAATATCTAGCCGGTCATTTGTCTGAACTCGAAGAAAGACGGAAACCGGTCTGGACCCGGCCTCGATCGGTGAAATCCCCGGAAATCCTGCGGCCAGCCGGCCCCGTCTCGTCGGTGGACGCACTGATCGAGGCCTGGCAACGGGTGCTGTGGAGGGCTTTCGCCGAAAACCGACCGGCGACGGTGGACCGGGACGAACTGCGGATTGAAGATTGGGTGCGGGCGGTTACAGCCAGGCTCCGTCGGGCGAGGGCCCTCACTTTTGCTGATCTTGTTGGTGAGAAGCGGAACCGCGCCCGGGTCGTGGTGACCTTGTTGGCTCTTCTCGAACTCATGAAAGAGCGCCGGGTACGATGTGTTCAGGAAGTGGTGTTTGGCGACATCTGGATCGCCTGGATCGATGAGGGGGTAGAAAAGGACGGAACTCGATTGGACGTCGGTGATTGAAGGGCTGTTGTTCGCCGCCGGTGAGGAAGGGCTGAATGAGCGGCAGTTGTCCCAGTACACCGGACTCTCGGCCCAGGAGGTCCGGAATCGGTGCGAGGAGTTACGAAAACGCCTGGATGAGGCGGGACGGGGCATTCAGCTCCGGAGACTGGACGATCTCTACCAGTTGACGACCCGGCCCGAGCACGCCCCGTTCCTCGAACAGTTGAGTGAGAGTCCGCGCCTGCCCCCCCTCTCCCAGGCTGCCCTGGAGACACTCGCCATCATCGCGTATCGTCAGCCGGTGACCCGAATCGACATCGAAGAGATTCGGGGGGTCAAGTCCGAGCGGGCGCTGGCAACGCTGTTGGGTCGTGGATTGATCCGGGAGACGGGGCGGGCCGATGCTCCGGGGCGCCCAATCCTCTACGGCACCACCCCGTACTTCCTGGAGTATTTCGGTTTGCAAGAACTGGGAGATCTGCCGTTTCCAGAGTTGGCGACGACACAAGAAGAAGAAGGGTTTCCACTGTTTGCCGAGGACGAAGAATCACCCGATGATCCGGATGAAACCGGAACTTGAAGGGGATATTATCCTGTGAATTTCGGGTGATGGAGGAACACTTTTCATGTCGGCGTGGATTTGGATCTTCGGGGCATTCTTCATTATAGGCGTCGTCGTTGGGCTGGCTGCCATTTCGCCGGTTGTCGTACAGCTCCATTACGTGCACCATCAGGGAGCAGATCGAGTGACCGTCGATTTTCAAGGATTGTGGGGAATCATCACGAAACATTGGGTGCTGGGAGGTGAAGAAGCCCTCCAGACCGTGGTGGAACGGGCGGTGGAAGGAGCCCGAAAGCTGGACGAAGGGCCCGGAGCCTCCGAGCCGGCAAAGGCGGGCCCTGAAGAAGGGTTGTGGGCTTGGAGGAGATATGCTGACACTGGAAAGCGGATCGCCCGGCTTTGGAGGACCCAGGAAGGGGCCCGACACGCACTGACGAATTTTTTAAACAGGGTGCATATTAAAACTTGGCGGGCAAAGGTGCGGATAGGTACTGGGGAAGCGGCATCCACCGGCGTGGTGGTCGGCGTTCTCTGGTCCTTTTTTTATGTGATGGCGGCACTTCTCGCCCGTCGGGTGCGTCTTGTTTCACCCGAGGCCCGAGTGGATCCCGACTTCCAGCGCCGGCTGATCGAAGTAGAGTTCGAGGGAATAGCCCAGTTCCGGGCGGGGCAGGCTATCCGCGCAGGGGTTGCGATGGCCATTGCCTTATGGAAGGAGGGCTTGTTGTGGCGGATCACCCAATCCAAAACTTGATGCAGACCGCTATGGAGAATCTTCGGGACATGGTGGACGTAAACACAATTATCGGGGATCCGGTGGAAGCGCCGGACGGTACGGTGATACTTCCCATCTCCCGAGTGGGTTTTGGATTCGCCGCCGGAGGGAGCGAGTTTGACGCGGTGGGTCCAAAAGGGCAGGATGCCGCCAAAGACTCGGGGGGAGGAAATAACCTGCCTTTCGGAGGCGGCGCGGGCGGGGGGGTTTCCATTACCCCAATCGGTTTTTTGGTCGTGAGCCACGGTACGGTCAAAATTTTATCCACCCAAAGCCCCACGCAACTGTACGACCGGCTGTTGGAAATGGCTCCCTCGGTCCTCGACCGGATTCAAGCGATGATGGGAAAAAATACGCAAACCACCACCGCTTCTGGGACTGGGGGTTCTGCCAATACGGTGATGTGAGCAACCGAGCGCCTGCCCGGCCTCGGCTTCACGAGGACGGGCGGCGTAAGTTCGGGAAGACGAGCATACATATACGACGCGGGAGGTCATTATGGCGGGGCGGGTGTTGGCAGGGGTTGTCGCGGTAATGATGGTTCTGTTTCCAGGTGTGGGGGGTGCCTCGGCGCACTCCCCGGATGTGTATGGGATCTCTGCCCAAGGGGCGGCGGTGGTGGACGTTGCAAGTGGGCGGGTCCTGTACGAGAAAAATGGGGACCAGATGATGCCCATTGCCAGCTTGACCAAAATTGTCACCGGGTGGCTCGCCGTGGAGTCGGGACGCCTGGACGAGCGGGTGACCATCAGCGCCAATGCCGCCCGGAAAGAAGGGTCATCGGTGTATCTTCGGGCCGGGGAGACGTACACGTTGCGGGATCTCGTGTATGCCATGATGCTGCGCTCTGGGAACGACGCCGCCACTGCCGTGGCCGAACACCTGGCCGGATCTGAAGCTCGGTTTGCGGCCCTGATGAATGCCAAGGCTCGTGAAATGGGGCTGCGGCATGTTCATTTTGCGAATCCTCACGGGTTGGACGCACCGGGACATGGGGCTTCTGCGGTGGATTTGGCCATGATGACGGCGAAAGCCTTGCAGAATCCCGAGTTCGCGGCGGTGGTTCGCACCAAATACCATCGAATGCCCTGGCCGGGGGAATCCTGGGACCGGGTGATGCGCAATAAGAACAAGATGTTGTGGCGCTACCCGGGAGCAGACGGCGTGAAAACGGGCTACACGAAGCGGGCCGGGCGTTGCTTGGCGTCCTCGGCGACCCGGGATGGGCATCAGGTGGTGGTGGTGGTCTTGAAGGATCCGGACGATTGGGCGGATACGGCTCGGTTGTTCGATCATGTATTTCAGACCTACGAGTGGGTGCCGGTTCCAGGGGGACCGGCCTCGGTGCCGGTTCGCGGTGGTGTGGTGCCAACCGTTCCGGTGCGGGTACAGGGCCCGGACCGGTTTCCCATCCGGGCTGACGAAAAGTTTCACGTGGACTGGGAACTAAAGCCAACACTCCGGGCGCCCGTTTCACGGGGCGAACCCGCAGGCCTGTTGCGGATTCAGGTGGGAGAAGAGGTTCATCGATATGCAATCGTAGCGATGCAACCCGTGGATCGGCGCCCCTGGTGGGACCTTCGCCGTTTGTGGTTGTAGCGGCACGAGCCTCCGCATCAAACTGCCCCGGTCGGGCCAAATAGACAAAGATCCGATCGTCCGGGGCTTTGGGAGAGAGGGATGGGGATGGTCAGCGCGCTGTGGCTCGGATTGTTGATCTCTGGGTTTGTGGCGGCGGCGTTCCAAGGCAAAATCGACATCGTGACTCAGAGTATGCTCAAGGGAGCGGAGGAGGGCGTGGCCGTCGCCCTAGGCCTCATCAGTATCCTCGTCCTGTGGCTGGGGGTGATGCGGGTCGCAGAAGAGGCCGGGTTAATTGCCGCCCTGGCCCGGCTGCTGCGGCCTTTGGCCCGATGGTTGTTTCCCTCGGTCCCCGCCGATCACCCGGCTATGGGGTCCATCCTGTCAAACATGAGTGCGAATATTCTCGGTCTGGGCAATGCGGCGACGCCCTTGGGGCTCAAGGCCATGCGGGAACTCCAGGAGCTCAATCCCGACAAGGAGCAGGCGAGTGACGCCATGTGCACCTTGCTGGCCCTCAACACCGCCAGCCTGACCCTTTTGCCCACGACGGTGATCGCACTGCGCATGCAGTACGGCGCCACCAGTCCCACGGATATTGTCGCCCCTACGATTCTCGCCACCGCTGTGGGGACGGCGGCGGCGATCTTTCTCGATCGCTATTACCGCCGACGGGACGCCCGGGGTAGGAGGGGGGCGAAAAAGTGAACGTGTTTTTCGCTCTCTCGGCGTGGATGTTGCCGACTTTTTTCGTGGGGACGGTCCTGTGGGCGGCCCTGCGCCGGGTGCCGGTGTATGAAACTTTTGTGACGGGCGCAAAAGATGGATTCGAGACGGCGGTTCGCATCATCCCGCATCTCGTCGGCATGATGGTGGCCATCCGGGTGTTTCGCGATTCCGGGGCCCTGGAGTGGATCACGGGTCTTGTGGCCCAGTGGATATCGGGAATTTTCCCCGCCGAAGTGTTACCGATGGTATTGTTGCGGCCGATCTCCGGGACGGGTTCCCTCACCTATATGATTGATGTGCTGCGCACCCATGGCGGGGATTCGTGGGCAGGCCGGTTGGCTTCAACCATTCAAGGGAGCACAGATACCACTTTGTACGTCATCACCGTGTATTTTGGCAGCGTGGGGATCCGGAAGGTTCGCTATGCCCTAAAGGTGGGGCTGTTGTCCGATCTGGTCAGTGCTGCCGCGTCGGCGGTGGCCGTCTGGTTGGTTTTTGGACCGCCGGGATGACGGGGATGTCGGGGAACGGCCGCTCGACTGGTGGAGGTCCCGTCCATGAGGTAGAATCGATGGCGAAATCATCGCGGGCCCTTGGCCAGGGGGAATATGGGTGAAAGAACGGCTACAAAAGGTGATTGCCGGAGCGGGGTTAACCTCCCGACGAAAGGCGGAGCAATGGATTGCCCAGGGTCGGGTGCGGGTGAACGGTCGGGTCGTGGTGGAGCAGGGGTTCAAGGTGGATCCGGAAGTGGACCGCATCGAAGTGGATGGGTGTTCCGTGGCCATCCCCGACCGTACGGTCTGTTTTTTGTTCTACAAACCGATCGGGGTGGTCACCACCTTGCACGACCCCCAGGGCCGGCCGGCGGTGGCCGATTATGTCCGCGATCTTCCCAAACGGGTGTTTCCCGTCGGGCGTCTGGATATCAACAGTTCCGGGCTTTTGTTATTGACGAATGACGGGGAATTGGCCCACCGTCTGATGCATCCGCGATTCGGGGTGGAGAAAACGTACCGGGTGGTGGTGAGAGGGTATCTGGAGAATCCAGGGATACGGAGGCTCGAGACAGGCATTGTCCTCGATGGGGTAAGGACGGCGCCGGCCCGGGTGCGGCTGCGGGGGAGGGGGAGGGAGAGGTCGGAGTTTGACATCACCCTGCATGAAGGGCGAAATCGCCAGGTGAGGCGCATGTGCAAAGCGGTGGGGCACCCGGTTTTGGAGTTGACCCGGGTCCAATATGGGAATCTTACAATAGATGGGCTTGCGCCCGGGGAGATTCGTCCGCTGACCGATGAGGAAGAGAGGACTTTGCGGAAATTGGTCGCTGACGGGCGGGAACCCCGGTGATCCTCGATCTCTGCGGCGGCGGTGCAACGCATCGCTTGTCACTCGGCTGTCCGTTGGTTACCATGAGAGTGTACACCCGAGCGGCACAGTCATTGTCCAAGCGGGGGGCGCAGCGATGCGCGGGTAGCCGGAGCCGGCGTCGGAAGGAGATGTGTGAATGAACCCGGTCAAGATTCTTGTGGTGGACGATGAGGAGCGGATTCGTCGTCTCGTGAGGATGTATCTGGAGCGAAACGGATTCGAAGTGGAGGAGGCGGAGGACGGCCGCACCGCCCTGGAGATGGCATTGGCCAACGATTACGCGGTGATTGTCCTCGATCTGATGCTGCCGGAGTTGGATGGACGGGAGGTCTGCGCGCAACTTCGCAAACAAAAGGATACCCCGGTGATCATGCTGACCGCCGCCGGGGACGAGATGAATCGCATCCACGGCTTTGAACTCGGTGCGGACGATTATGTGGTCAAGCCCTTCAGTCCGAGGGAATTGGTCATGCGGGTGAAGGCGCTGATCAAGCGGGTACACCAGGGACCTGCCGAGCATGAGCTAACCCAGGTGTTTACATTCCCGCACTTGACCATCAATCTCGAATCCCGGAAAGTGACGGCAGACGGGCAGGATGTCAGCCTGACGCCGAAAGAATACGAGCTTCTGTGTTACTTGGCCCAGCGGCCGGAAAAGGTGTTCACCCGGGAAGAACTGCTCCGGGATGTCTGGAATTATCAGTTCTACGGGGACCAGCGCACTGTGGATACGCATATCAAACGGCTCCGGGAAAAGCTCGGGAAGGCGTCTCAGCCGGCGGCCGCGATGATCGTCACCGTGTGGGGTGTAGGCTATAAGTTCGAGGTGGCAGAGTGATCCGCAACAGTATTGTTTCCAAGCTCTGGCTCACCATTGCCGGTTTGGTGGTGGTGGTGCTGGGGCTCTTGTCTATGTACCTGGAACAGATGATTGACACCTACTTGTACCAGGTGCAAGCCCAGGCTTTTCAGAATCGCGCCGATTATATTGCCTCGACCCTTCGCACGGGCAGTCCCGAAGCATCGGTGGTGGCCGAAAACCTGGCCCGACAGGC
Source organism: Kyrpidia sp. (assembly GCF_023512215.1). NCBI lineage: Bacteria > Bacillati > Bacillota > Bacilli > Caryophanales > Alicyclobacillaceae > Kyrpidia > Kyrpidia sp. The sequence goes on from NZ_JAILZZ010000008.1 coordinate 48,264, forward strand.
GGGGGCCAGCTTGTACGTGCTGGGGACGCCGAATCAAGATCCCGCCGCCGAGGCGGTGTGGAGTCGCTTGACTGTAGATGAGCGGTCGAAATTGTTGACCGGAGGGGATGTGATCCCCCCGAGCCGATCGTTTCTTCAGGACGTTCCGCAGTTTCGCGGCCATTCGAACAATCTGTGGATCGTCGTCCCCTTGGCCCGTCAGGGAGATGCGGTTCGGTTGATGCTTCTCACCCAGCCTCTGGCCCCCAGCCAGGAGGCGATGAGCCAGATCCAGCATTCGATTTTTTATGCCGGGGGTCTGGCCATCGTCATGACCACGGGTTTTGCCTTTGTCATCTCGAAAAATCTCTCCCGCCCCCTGGTCCAGATGAATGAGGTGGCCGAGCGGATGGCCCGGGGGGATTTTCGCGGGAAAGTCCGGGTTGTCACCGGGGATGAGGTCGGCCGTTTGGGCCTGACCCTCAACAAATTGGCGCACGATCTGGAAGAAAATATAAAAGCGTTGTCCAAGGAGAAGGAACAGTTGGCCAATATCCTGGCGAGTTTGGCCGATGGGGTGGTGTCGGCCGATCTGACGGGGAAGGTGCTGCTGGCCAATCCCCCAGCCCGGCGCTGGTTGCGGGCGTTATCGATGGCAGAAGAAGGCCAGCCTTCGGAGAACCGCTTGCCGAGTCAACTGTTCGAGGTTGAACAAAAGGTGATCGAGACGAAAGAAGCGCAGCAGCGGGAGGTGGTGGGACAAGGCCGAACGATGGCCGTCACCATGGCCCCTTTGTATGAGCCGGGATCCCACGCATTGCGGGGGGTGGTGGCGGTGCTTCGGGATATCACCGAGCAATTGAACATTGAGCGGATGCGCCGGGATTTCGTCGCCAATGTCTCCCATGAACTGCGCACCCCTTTGTCGATGCTTCAAGGCTACAGCGAGGCGTTGGTGGATGATTTTATCGACGACCCGGAGCAACGCCGGGAACTGGCGGAAATCATCTTGGAAGAAACGCTGCGCATGCGCCGACTGGTGAACGACTTGCTGGATCTCGCCCAACTGGAGTCCGGGCGGTTCGTGATGAAACGACAACCCGTGGACGTGCGGCCCTTGGTCCAAAAGATTTGGCGGAAGTTCTCGGCTCTGGCTCAGGAAAGGAAACTGTCCTTTCAATTGGCAATGCAGGTGGATGACCCAGTGATTGTCGATGCCGATGCGGATCGATTGGAACAAGTCCTGACAAACCTCATCGACAACGCTTTTCGGCACACCCAGCCTCCGGGCTCTGTAACGATTCGTTTTAGTGTGAGCCAGGACACGGCGAGGATTGCGGTGGAAGACCAAGGGGCCGGGATCCCCCCTGAGGACATTCCTTACATTTGGGAGCGGTTTTACAAAGTGGACAAGGCCCGTACTCGGAATCGAGGAGGCACGGGCCTGGGGCTTGCGATCGCTCGGAATATCGTCCTTCAGCACGATGGGGACATTACGGTGGAAAGCCGGCTCGGAAAGGGGACGACGTTCACCGTTTTGTTGCCCCTTTACCAAGGGCAGCGCCAGGGCTAAGTTTCGGGCAGCAGGCGGCTGAGAATGTCGGCGATTTCGTCCGTGAAGGTCGACACCGGCCTTCCTTGTCGGACACCGCTCGCTATGTCCCGGAGCCGGGCCACCAAGTCCACGTCGGCGGTGACCGCCACCCGGTAGCCGCCGTCCGTTCGTTCCACGGCTTCTTTGACGGACTGTTTAATAGAGTCGATTTTGGAGCCGGTGATTTTGTAATCAAGATCGACGCCAACCAGGGCTGTCCGCCCGACCAACACCACGGTCGAGCCCTCGACGCCGGGAACCCGGCGGGCAGCGTCGTTCATCTGGCGCATCACCGTGTCCGGGGGTGCGGGGCTCGCGGGTTTTCCGGCCTGCTGAGGGGCCTGTTGCGGTCGCGGAGCAGGGGCTTTATTGACCTGCTCCCCCGGCGGCGTTTGTACCTCTTCGGGTCGCTGAGTCCCGTCCTCTGTCACCCGGGGGCCCGTGTCCCGAGGGGATTCGGGTGGGGCAGCGGAAGGTGCACATCCGGATACAACGCTGGCGATGAGTACAGCCAGAGGTAAGGACATTCTCAGGGATGCGTTCCAAGGCATTCCGGTTCACCTCGGACCTAGTGTGCCGGAGGGCGGGGTGATTTATACAGGCCGTGTCAAAAATCCAACGTTGCCGCATGCTTGGTTGTCACTGCAGACTGGGATATACTGAAAAGGAACGCGGGTTGCCGTGTCGCGATAAACTGCGAAATGAGGACGATGGGTTGGAGGACGCCATGGGGTGGATCTATTGTGCAAGATTGTTCGACAGTGAGTTTCAGGCAGGTTGTTATGCAGCCCGCCTGCGAGAAGAAGGGTGGCGCGGCGATCGGAACTACCCGGATTATGTCGCCGTTTTTCGCACACCCCAGGGGCGTTTTGGCGTGAAATTCCTCCCCACGAAACCCTCCGTCCCGGGCAGATCGAAGACCAACAATCGATCCTCTTAGGAGGGGTGGCCGGTGTTTCAGAATCCGACGGACCAAGAATTGGCGAATTTGTTGAAGACCTCGAAGACCGTGGCAGTGGTGGGACTGTCCGATAACCCCGATCGGCCAAGTTATGAGGTCGCGTCTTATCTGCAGTCCCAAGGCTATGAGATCATTCCCGTCAATCCGCGAATCGGCCAAAGTCTGGGGCGGAAAGCCCATCGCTCCCTCCGGGAGGTGGAGGGTCCGGTGGATATTGTGGATGTATTCCGCCGGGGTGAAGAGGTGGATGAACTGGTGGACCAAGCGGTGCAGGCCGGCGCAAAAGTGCTGTGGATGCAGCTCGGAGTCGTCAATGAGCAGGCGGCGAAGCGGGCTCAGGACGCGGGTTTAACGGTGGTCATGGACCGCTGCATGAAGATCGAACACCAGCGACTTTTAGGTGGGGCGGAACTCTGAAGGCGAGAAACGGGGACAAAACCCGACCTCAACAAAAGCCGAACTCAGCAAAAAAGGAGGCGTCCGGATCGACCGGCCGCCTCAAGAAAAGAGAGAGAGGAGAAGCTGAGGTTTGCACGCCTCGGCTCTGTTATCAGCATAACCGGAATGGACCCGGTCTATACATCAAGAACGGCAGTTTTGAATCCTCCCGGGACCCGGATGCAGGGTTACATTCCCATAGGCGGGCGGTACTCGATGGGGCGGGTGAGGGGAGAGCGAAGGTGAAACAGATCCACGGCCTGTATGCGATCACCGATCGGCGATTTTATCGCGGCCGGTCCTTGGAAGAAGTGACAGGGGATTGGTTGGCCGGCGGAGTGACCTGTATTCAGCTGCGGGAAAAAGATCTGAACACTCGGGAGTTGCTGGAGGCTGGACGGGTGCTGAGACGGATGACCCGGGAAGCCGGTGCCCTGTTGATCGTCAATGACCGGGTGGATGTGGCCGTGGCCCTGGAGGCGGATGGGGTCCACCTCGGCCAGGAGGATTTGCCGATCCGAGCGGCCCGGGAGATTCTGGGGGAGGGCCGCATCATCGGGATCTCCACTCACAATGTGGAGGAGGCCCGGGAGGCGGCGATTCAGGGGGCGAACTACATCGGGGTTGGTCCGATGCGGGCGACGGCCACGAAAACGGACACCAAGCCGGTGGTGGGGATCGCCGGGTTGCGCCGTATCCGCCAGGCGGTGGATCTTCCCATCATCGCCATCGGCGGCATTCGACTGGAGGATGCCGAGGAGCTGGCGGCGGCCGGGGCGGATGGTTTAGCGGTCATCCGAGGGCTTGTCGACACGGAGGATATTCTGGAAAGAGCCAAAGCGTTTGTGCAAGCCATCCTCAGGGGCCGACAAAGGAGGGAGGGGGGAGGATGAGGCTGCATGTGAACGGGCAGTGGAAAGAGATCCCCGAGGTGAGAACGGTCGCCGATGTGCTGCATCATTTTCACCTCGTTGACCGCATGGTGGTGGTCGAGCTCAACCGAGAGATCATCCCCCGGGAACAGTACGATATCCAGGCGGTGCGAGACGGCGATCACATGGAAATCGTTCATTTTGTAGGTGGGGGTTAAAAGGGAAAGGAGAGGCCGGCATGGAGACGCAGGTGGAGAATGACGAGTTAATCATCGGAGGGCGGACCTTTCGCTCCCGGCTGTTTTTGGGGACGGGAAAATTTTCGGACTTAGATGTACAAAGTCGGGCGGTGGAGGTTTCGGGGGCTGAAGTCCTGACTTTCGCGGTGCGGCGGTTGAACCTGGATCGCCCGGATGAACCCAATTTTTTGGAACGGCTCGACCTCCAACGGTTCACCCTGCTGCCCAATACCGCCGGGGCCTCGGACGCCGAAGAAGCGGTGCGGATCGCCCGGCTTGCGAAGGCGTCGGGGCTGTGCGACATGATCAAGGTTGAGGTGGTGGGCAACCCCAAGACCTTGCTCCCGGATCCCGTGGAGACACTTAAGGCGACCGAAGTGCTGGTGAAAGAGGGGTTTATCGTCCTGCCCTACATATCGGACGATCCAATCTTGGCCAAGCGCCTGGAGGAAGTGGGGGCGGCGGCGGTGATGCCCGGCGCGGCCCCGATTGGAACGGGGTTGGGGATTCTGAATCCGTATCACTTGAGCTACATCGTGGAGGAGGCAAAGGTCCCGGTGATCGTGGACGCCGGAATCGGTTCCCCCGCGGACGTGGCCTTGGCGATGGAGTTGGGGGCGGATGGGATTTTGTTGAACACCGCCGTCTCCGGGGCCGAGGACCCGGTCCTGATGGCCGAAGCGATGCGACTGGCGGTGGAAGCCGGCCGGAAGGGGTATCTGGCCGGTCGAGTGGCGAAGAAACGGTACGCGAGCGCCAGCAGTCCAGTGGAAGGCATGGTGGGCCGGTGAGGTGGCCCGGCACGTAAAAAAATGCCCCGCATTTGGCGGGGCTTTTTTTACGGGTGATCGAAGGTATTACAAGGACACGTCCCGCACCGCCAGAATACCCGGGACTTGGCCGATGTTCGCCAGGGTCTCGGCATCCACCGGTTTGTCCACGGCGAGGACCATCACCGCCTGTCCGCCGAGCTCCTTGCGCCCGACTTGCATGGCAGCAATATTGACGCCGGCGGCGCCGAGAAGGCTGCCGACTTGGCCGATGATGCCCGGTTGGTCGATATGCCGGGTGATGAGCAGGGTTCCCTGGGGCGCTACGTCCACGGAATAACCGTCGATTTGGACGATTCGCGGCCCGAGTCCGTTAAATAAGGTCCCGGCGGCACTGTGGGTGCCTTCGTCTGTGGTGAGCTGGACAGAGATCCAGTCGTTGAACACTTTGTGCCGGCCGGTTTTGGTCTCCGTCACCTTGATGCCCAAGGTCTCTGCGATAAAGGGGGCATTCACATAATTGACTTCGTCCCCGTGATGATAGCTGAGAATTCCTTTTAGGATCGTCCGGGACACCGGGGCGACCTCCCGTTCTGCCACCGCGCCGCCGTAGGTGACTTCGATGGCGGAAAGGCGACCCGCGGCGATCTGGCTGATCAATTGGCCCAGTTTTTCCCCTAGGGTCAGGTAGGGTTGAACGGCCCGCATCACTTCGGCGGGGAGGGATGGGAGATTCACCGCGTTCTTGAAGGGCCGGTCGTGCAGGATATTCAAAATTTCTTCCCCGACGTCGATGGCCACGTTGATCTGGGCCTCCACCGTAGAAGCTCCCAGGTGAGGGGTGGCAATGACTCGGTTTGACGCCAGAAGCGGATTGTCTTTCGGCGGCTCTTCTTCGAAAACGTCCAGGGCGGCACCTCCCACGGTTCCGTCTTCCAAGGCGGCGAGCAGCGCCTTCTCATCGATGATCCCGCCCCGGGCGCAGTTGAGGATGCGAACGCCCTTTTTCATCAAGGCGAACTGCGGCCCGGAGATCATGTGCCTCGTTTCTTTGGTGAGGGGGGTATGGACGGTGATAAAATCCGCCCGGCGGCAGATGTCGTCTACCGAGACCGATTCGACGCCCAGTTGATCGGCCCTCTCCCGGGTGAGAAACGGGTCGTAGGCCAGCACCGTCATCCCGAAGGCCATGGCCCGCTTGGCCACTTCGGTGCCGATGCGACCAAGGCCAACGATCCCCAGGGTCTTCCCCCTGAGCTCTACGCCGACAAAAGACTTCCGGTCCCACTTGCCCGATTGGATTGATGCGTAGGCCTGAGGGATGTTTCGCGCCAAGGCCATCAGCATGGCAAAGGTGTGTTCCGCTGTAGAAATCGTGTTCCCGTCCGGGGCGTTGACCACGATGATCCCCCGGCGGGTGGCCGCCTCGATGTCAATGTTGTCCACTCCCACTCCGGCCCGGCCCACAGCCTTGAGATTGCGGGCGCTGGCCAACAGGTCGGCGGTGACTTTGGTCTGGCTCCGGACCAAAAGGGCGTCATATTCGCCGATCAGCGCCTTGAGTTCTTCCGGGGGTAGCCCCGGGCGAATGTCCACTTGCACATCGGGGGCGTCCATCAGTTTTTTGAGCCCCTCTTCGGAAATTGCATCACTGACAAGAATCTTGAACACGGTAGGGCACCTCCCGGATGTTCTTGTTGCACGCCTAGGCGTGCGATGATTCCCTTGGCGAGTCGGGCGGAGTCAAACAAAAAAACCTTCCACCCTCTGCGCGTGCGGCGCAAGGGGCGAAAGGTCCTCTTTCGCGGTACCACCCTTTTTCAGCGATGCCTCGCAGCATCGCCCTCGCTGGGTGACCATGTCACCCGACTCACTAACGGGAGTCAGCCGGCCCCGCTACCCACGCCGCTCGTCGGCGCTTCACGCAGGCACTCGGGAGCGCTGCCGGCTAGACACGCGGTCCGGTTTGCACCCATCCACCGGCTCTCTGTACCGCTCTTTGTCTGTCGGGACTCCCTCATCGCTTTTCCTTCACCAATAAAATGATGCCTTCATTGTCGTAACTGTAGCACTGGGTCGGCCAACCTGTCAAGGATCTTGGGTGTTGAAAAATCTTGATGAAATCTTGAATGGGATCGTGTACAATGGGGTGGGGACCGGGGCCGGGGTCCCCGTCAGAAATATATAAAAAATAATGATTCATTTCAAAAGGGGGATCGAGTTTGAAGAAGCTGGGTTCCATTCTGTTGTGGACGCTCATCTCCATTGTGGGCGCTGCGGCTTTTGCCGTATTAGCAATCAGTAACGGGGAGACGATCAGCGCTGCGTGGCTGATCATCGCCGCAGTGGCCACCTACGCCGTTGCCTACCGTTTTTATAGTAAATTCATGGCGCACAAAGCCTTTGGGCTGGACGATCGCCGGGCGACGCCGGCGGAAATCCACAACGACGGGAAAGACTACGTGCCTACCAACAAATGGGTACTTCTGGGTCACCATTTTGCGGCGATTGCCGGAGCCGGCCCCTTGGTGGGACCGATTCTCGCCGCCCAGATGGGGTACCTCCCGGGGACCTTGTGGATCATCATCGGAGTTGTGCTGGCTGGAGCTGTTCAGGATTTTGTCATCCTGTTCGCTTCGATGCGCCGGGACGGCAGGTCTTTGGGGCAGATCGCCCGGGATGAGATCGGCGCCTTTGGCGGAATTCTCGCCTCCATCGGCGTGCTCGCCATCATGATCATTTTGATTGCCGTGCTGGCGTTGGTCGTGGTCAATGCCCTGAAAGGTTCGCCGTGGGGAACCTTTACCATCGTAATGACCATTCCCATCGCGCTGCTCATGGGGATCTATATGCGATTCATCCGGCCGGGCCGGGTGTTGGAAGGCAGCATCATCGGCATCGTCCTGTTGATGTTGGCCCTGTGGGCCGGGCAGTACGTGGCGGCAGACCCGTATTGGTCGGGCGTCTTCACCCTCAGTGGTACTGCCCTGGCGAAGTGGCTGATCTTGTACGGATTTATTGCTTCCATCTTGCCGGTTTGGCTGCTGCTGGCGCCCCGGGACTATCTCAGTTCGTTTTTGAAGATCGGTACGATCGTTCTTCTCGCCATCGGTATCCTCATCGTGCTGCCGCCGATCCACATGCCGAAGCTCACCCGGTTCGTGGACGGGACGGGGCCGGTGTTCAGCGGGAACTTGTTCCCATTCCTGTTTATCACCATCGCTTGCGGCGCGGTGTCCGGCTTCCATTCTTTGGTTTCTTCTGGGACGACGCCGAAGATGATTCAAAAAGAGTCCCAGGCCCGGATGATCGGCTACGGCGGGATGTTGCTGGAGTCCTTCGTGGCCATCATGGCCATGGTGGCGGCGACCTCGCTGCACCCGGGGGTCTATTTTGCTATGAACTCGCCGGCTGCGGTCATTGGGACGGACGCCGTCACCGCAGCGGCGAAGATCAGTCAGTGGGGTTTTACCGTGGATGCCGCCACCATCACCCAGTGGGCCAAAGACGTGGGCGAGCACACCATCTTGTCCCGCACCGGTGGCGCTCCGACGCTGGCGGTGGGCATGGCGGACATCTTTTCAAAGTTTATGGGTGGATTCAAGGCATTCTGGTACCACTTTGCCATCCTGTTTGAGGCGGTATTTATCCTGACCACTATTGACGCTGGAACCCGGGTTGGACGGTTTATGCTCCAGGATTTGCTGGGCAATGTCTGGAAGCCCCTTGGGCGGACGGAGTCTTTTGGCGCCAATGTATTTGCCAGCGCCGTGATCGCTTTGGGGTGGGGCTATTTCCTCTATCAGGGCGTGACGGATCCGCTGGGAGGCATCAACACGTTGTGGCCCCTGTTCGGCATCTCGAACCAGATGTTGGCCGGCATCGCCCTCATCGTTGCCACGACGGTCTTGATCAAGATGGGCAAGGCGAGGTACAGTTGGATTACACTCCTGCCTCTCGCGTGGCTCTTGGCGGTCACCCTGACGGCGGGGTGGCAGAAACTGTTTGACCCCAAACCAGCGGTCGGGTTTCTGGCGCACGCCCAGGTGGTCGCCGACGGCATAGCGGCCGGGAAACTGATCGGACCCGCGAAGTCCATGGCCGACATGAACAAAATGCTGTTTAACGACCGGGTGGACGCGATTATGACTGCGATATTCATCATCGTTGTGGTGGGCGTACTCCTCGATGCACTGCGAGTTTGGTACCAAGTGTTGATCGAGAAGCGTAAACCGGAATTAAAGGAAACGCCCTTTGTGCCTTCCAGCACTCAGGGTTGATGCCGGTCCCGGTTCCTTCCCTGGACTCAATGGATGAAAGGGTGCGTTTAAGGAGGCGATGAGGTCGTGAAATCCTCGGTGGAGGGCTGGTTCTGTAAACTGCGCACGAGTGTGAAAACAGTCTTCGGTATGCCGGACTACGAGGCGTATCTGGAGCGCCATCAGCGCGTTCACCCGGAGAAACCTCCGCTGTCCAGGCAAGAATTCTACACCCAATATCTCAAAGATCGGTACGACAGCGGCAGCCCGACGCGCTGCTGTTGACAAGCTCAGGCACCGAGTGCCGAGGCGGGGGACCCACCCCCGCTTTTTTTGTCAGCATGGAACGGGCCCGGGGTGGGAAAACGAATCCTCAAGGAGGGACTCGGCGTGGCGGTGGGTGAGCAGGTTGCAAAAGAGGACCGGCAAGACCTTGAGTTTTGGGGGCGATTGTGGCAAAGCGCTCGGCGCCCTCTCGTGTTGTCCGGAGCGGGGATCAGCGTCGCTTCGGGGCTGCCCACGGTGGGCCAGAGGTGGAACGGCATCCCCCTGCGTACGCTGTTTACCCGGCGCAGATTTGAGAGCAGGCCGAAGGAATTTTTCGATTGTTACCGGGATTGGTTATGGAACTGGGGACGGGCTGAGCCGAATCCGGCCCATCGGGCTTTGGCGGCTTGGGGTGGGCGGGTGGTCACCTTGAATGTTGACGGTCTTCACCGAAAAGCGGGGTCAAGCGGTTGTGTGGAAGTTCACGGAAGGCTGTTTGAACTGGCCTGCCGGCAGTGTGGGCTTATCTTGGAGGCGCGGCTGGCGTTTCGAGAGGATGTGCCGCGCTGTCCGGGGTGCAACAGCCTGCTCGCTCCGAACATGGTGTTTGTCGGGGAACCGGTGCGACATTTCGCCACGGTGATGGACTGGGTGGGGGATGCGGACCTGTTGGTGGCCATCGGCACCCGCCTCGACGTCTCTCCCATCAATCAGATCCCTTTGGCCGCGCATCGAAAAGGGATTCCACTTGTCCGCATCAACCGCCGGGCGGAGGTGTTGGTGCCCATTCTGGTGGGCAGAGCCTAGGCCCCGGCGGCGCACCGGGGCACCGGGGCGAGTGTTACCAGCGGGATTCCGGGCCGGAGGTAATAAAGGCAATGGCGGCGAAAGCTCCGGCGAAACCGATGAAAATGGTGGCTAAAGCCTCCGGGGCCCGCTCTCCGAGAAACAGCGTAAAAATCGCAAAGACCGCACACATAATGGCAATGCCAAAATAGTAGCGAAACATGGCGGATCCTCCTCTGTCCGACTCTCTTCCTCCGTCATCTTACCACCGGATCAGAAAAGTATGCAATGCGGGTTCACAAAGATGTCAAATCCCGGTGATTGGCTTATCCTTCTCAAAGCCATTTGGTCGGCCCTGCTGCAGTTCGGTATAATGGAGCCTGAAGGCGGCACGACCCGCAAGCTAGGGAAGGAATGGAGGAGTGCCCGGTGGAGTGGAGAATAGAGTCCGATTCCCCTTTGGGTTGCCATATTGTACTCCTGACCCCGGAGTTCGCGGCGGGTTCACCTCTAGGCTTGCCCGTGAGCGAACGCCATGCCAAAAAAGGCACAGTGACCCCCTTTTTTCGCAATGGAGACGGGGTCCGGCTATGGTTGACAGCGGGTATCGGTCCTGAAGGGGAAGTTCAACCGGAACATATTCGGCAGGCGATGGGGGAAGCTGGCCGGATGGCCCTGAAAGAAGGATGGGAAGAGGTGGCGGTACACCTTCCTGAGCTTCCGCTTCCGGCCGACGCCTTGGGCCGGGCTGTGGTTGAAGGCCTCGTGCTTGGCACCTACCGGTTTGATCGCTATCGGTCGGACCCGCAGACGCAAAGGTTGCGGAGGGTGGACGTGCTTCGGGGAACTCGCGAGTCCGAATCACTTTTTGCAGGGATTCGCCGGGGTGAGGCGGATGCAGCGGGGACGTGTCTGGCGCGGGATTTGGCCAATGAGCCGGCCAATCACCTGAGGCCCGATCTGCTCGCCTCCCGGGTACAAGAGCATTTTTCAGGTACTCCGGTGGAAGTCTCGGTGTACGGGGGCGTGAAATTGGAACGGATGGACCTTCAAGGTCTGACGGCCGTGGGGAAGGGTAGCCGCTATGGTCCCCGCCTCATCGAAATGCACTATACCGGGGATTCGTCCAAACCGCTGATTGCCCTGGTCGGTAAAGGCGTGACCTTTGACTCCGGTGGCATCAGTTTGAAAACCCAGCGGGACATCAGCGACATGCGGATGGACATGGCGGGTGCAGCTGCGGTCATCGGGGCCTTGGACGTGATTGCCAAGTTGCGTCTTCCGGTGCATGTGGTGGGACTGGTACCGGCTGCAGAGAACCTTCCCGGGGCGCATTCCATGTTGCCCGGAGACATTATTCGTTACGCGAACGGGACCACCGTTCAGGTCGCCAACACCGATGCAGAAGGACGTCTGATTCTCGCGGATGGGCTGATTCTGGCGGGAAAACGCGGGGCGCGCACGGTCATCGATATCGCCACCTTAACCGGTGCGTGCGCTGCGGCCCTGGGTCCCAAGATCGCGGGTGTTTTCGGCGATGAAGGGCTGCGAAAACTGCTGCAGGAGGTCGGGGAAGAGGTGGGGGATCGGGTTTGGCCCATGCCCCTGGTGGAAGAGTATGAGTCCTTGCTGGACAGTGATTATGCCGATCTCAAAAATATCAGCGAGGGGCCATACGCCGGTGCGATCACGGCCGCTTTGTTTTTGAAGCGTTTTGTCCCGACAGGGGTCGCTTGGGCGCACATCGACATGGCCGGACCCATGGATACGCCGAAAACGAAGGGTTACCTGCCCGCCGGGGCGACGGGGTTCGGCGTCCGCTTGTTGGCCGAAGCGGTGAACCGGCTGGCAAGCGCATGACAACTGGCGAGTCCGGATTCTCGGCCTTGGGCCAACGCTTGTTTCAGGCGATGAAGGAGTGTACGCGGTTATGTACGTGATGATCACCCAGGGCAGTCGCAAGGCCCGGGCCGCAAAGGATCTCTATGAGACGTTGAAGTCCCGGACTTCCCGGTTGCTGCCGCCGATTCGCGAAGGCGAGATCGAGGGGTGGGCAGGCGTGGAAGTTCCCGAGCATGAACGCGGCCGGGTGTTGGCCATGCGTTTCCACGATGAACATCTCAGCCCTTATATAAAATCGGATATGAATCTTTTTCATCTGCTGATGTTGGATGAGCATGTGGAAATGAGAATTTACCGGGCGGAGCGCGGTTGGCTCTTTGTGTTCGAAGGGGTACAGGCCGCCCCGAAGCCCTTCGGGGCTGCGGGGTTTGATCCCCGATAAGGTTGTGTTTCAGGGAGAAAGGGGGCGACGAATGTGGCGGGAACCGCGGTGCTGTTGATTGGACACGGCAGTCAGCTTCAGACGGCCGCTGAAGATATGTATCGGGTGATGGACGATTTGAAGCGATCAGGTCGATGGGACATCGTGGAAGCGGCTTTCTTGGAGATCACCCCGCCGTCCATTCCGGAAGGGATAGAACGCTGCATCAATCAAGGGGCCAGCCGAGTGGTGATTGTACCGTATTTTCTCCACCTGGGAAAGCACGTCCTTCGCGATCTCCCCCGGATCATTGAGGAAGCTGGACGCCGGCATCCGGGGATCCAGATCGGCCTCGGAGGGCATCTGGGCTATGATCCCCGGCTGGCTCTCATTGTGGAGGAACGGGCGGAACAGGCTCTGGCGGAGATGGACACCGTAGCGGGGTGAGGGAATGTCCCGGTGAGTTGCCCCGGGAGAAAGGGGAATGTGCATTGAGTGGCATGAATTCGTTATCCTTGAAATTCTGCAAAAAAAATCTTGAGAAATCCGGAGATGTTCTGCGGGCCTTGCAGGAGAAGTACCCCGACCTAAAAATCGAAGTCTCGGACTGCCTCGACGTCTGCGGGCTGTGTACCGACGTGCCCTTTGTCCTGCGAAACAACGCCATTGTTCACGGACGGAACGCCCGAGATCTGTACCTGAAATTAGAGCGGGGCATGCAGCCATTCTTCCGCCGGGAGCCCATCCCGGGAACAGCTGCGGCCATGGCTCTCAACAGTGGGACTGCCGACACCTCGTCCGGTGAATCCTGAATTTCCCCAAGGCTTTCAAGGGCCGGGATGGGCACACATCGTTCCCGGCCTTTTTCCTTTGGGTTCACCCGTCTTCTTCCCCTGTCATATTCTATAAGACGCCATCCCCATGGGATGCGAGGGGGGACGGGTATGAAGACAAGACCCAAAGCGCCCGGCCGATCGGTGTATCGCATCGCGGACGTTGTCGAGCGATACAAGGGGGCAGTGGTCAATATCGAGGTGGTGCAGGATATTCCTCGGTCTGCGGTCTCTCGGATCCCGGGATGGCCGTTGCCCCCGCCAGATGAGGGGGGAGAAGATCGGGAACTGCATCAGCTCAATATCGGCTCCGGCTTTTTTTTCGACCGCCGGGGGCTGATCCTCACCAATGAACACGTCATTCACGGCGCTTCTCGAATTTTGGTGCGGCTTTTGGGGCGTACCCGGGTGGTGGAGGCCAAGGTGGTCGGAGCTCACTATGAACTGGATCTGGCGGTCCTCCGAGTGCCCAAGCCTCCTGGACTTCCAATTCTACAATTGGCCAAAAAGCGGGACCTGCGAGTTGGTGAGTGGGTGGTGGCCATCGGCAACCCCCTTGGTTTGGACCACACCGTCACCGTCGGGGTGATTAGTGCTAAGGAACGGCCTATGGCGATCGGAGATCGCAAATATCCCCATCTGATTCAAACGGATGCGGCGATCAACCGCGGCAACAGCGGAGGACCTCTGATCAATCTGCGGGGGAAAGTGGTCGGGATCAACACGGCGGTCAGCCAGAGTTCCCAGGGAATCGGCTTTGCTATCGCGGTGGATGTGGTGCGCAAAGCCCTGAGAGAGATGCGCCTCGGCTTACCCGAGTAGGCGGCAGCAGATTTTGCGCGCTGTTCCACCGCATGCTTCAGGGTGGGCTATAACAGATTGGACTGTACACAATGGGTTCCAATTCAATCTGGTGTCCCCTCCTTACCACCGGTGGTACGTGGTCCGAAGAATGCGGTGCCCCTACCAAAAGCGATCCGCTTTCAATGATGTCGGGTATATGGCTTTTTTCGCGTTATGCCATATGGTGAACTATGTGTTGTGTTTCACGAGTCAATGTAGTATAGTATAATGCGACAGCGGAAGTGCACCTAGGGATCCGGCCAGAGTAAATGGACAGGACCGAGCGGTGCAGGCCTCAGGGCCACACCGAAGGGATAAAAGACCCGGCGGACAGGTTCCCTGGTTTCATGAGGGATGCTCGCCGGGTCGTTCCGTAGAGGACGTCACAGGCCCGGGGCGGTCGGTGGAGCGGATTTTGCAGGGGGTGGACCGAATGCAGAACGAGCTGGGCATGTGGGAGGGCTCGGAACACGATGCGTGCGGAATCGTCGCCGCCGTGCAAAGAAACGGTGTTCCCTCCAACGAGAATGTTCAGAGCGTCATTAAGGCTCTGATTCAGATGCAGCATCGGGCGGGGTTCGTCGACGGGGAGGGAGACGGGTGCGGGATTTTGATGGATCTTCCTCGAAAGTTATGGTCGAAGAAACTCGTCCATCATGGCCATCCCGGCTCGCTCGCTGAGGATCCCCGGTTTGCTGTGGGACATTTTTTCATCCCCCGGGAGTCGGAGGAGTCGCGGGAGAAGTGGAAGGCCAAAGTTCGGGGATTGTTCGGGGAGCACCGCCTGGAGATTCTCATCGAGGAAGAAGGGAATGTGAATTCCAGGGCCTTGGGGCCCCGGGGCCGGGCGGATGAACCGGTCTTTTGGCAGGTGGCTGGTCTGGTGGAGGATGCCCAAGGGGCGGGGCGGGTTTTGTTTGAGCTGCAGCTGGCCGTCGAAGCCCAGACCCCGGTGCACGTGGTGTCCCTGAGCACCGAGACGGTGGTGTACAAAGTCCGCGGGTCAGCCGGTACCCTGCCGGATTATTATCCGGATTTGGCGAGCCGGGATCTGCGATCCGCTGTGAGCATTGGACATAACCGGTATTCTACCAATACATCCACGGTGTTCGAACGGGTTCAGCCGTTTTCATTATTAGGTCACAACGGGGAAATCAACACCATCGCGAAGCTTCGAGAAGAGGCTGAGATGTTGGGGATTCCCTTGGTTCGGGAGGCGAGTGACTCCCAGGATTTGAACCGAACCCTGGAAGGGTTGATCCACCGGTTCGGTTTGACACTGTATGAAGCGATGGAATTGGTGTTCCCACCGATCATCAATGAAATTAAGAATTTTTCACCCGATTTGCAGGATTTATACATGTTTTTCCGTTCGGCTTGGGGACCCTTTGCCCAAGGGCCGGCCGGGATCGTTTCTCGTTACGGAGACGAATGTGTCTTCAGCGTAGATGCCTTGGGGCTTCGCCCTTTGTGGATGTTGCAAACGGAAAGCGCCTTGTTTTTCTCCTCTGAACAGGGAATTGTGGAGTTGGCGGATATGGTCGCCGATCCCAAACCACTGGCACCCGGTGAGAAGATCGGCGTGCAGCTTCTTCGGGGCAAGGGTCTGAAGATCCATCCCTACCACGAATATCAAAGGGTGGTTTTGGAACGGGCGAAAGAGCGATTTGCTTTCGATCACTTCCGGGGATCGCTCCAGTTCGGCATGCCGGGGGTGGCCCTGGATGCCGGGGTGTCTGAGGGACTGCGGAATGTTCCCGATCGGCCGGAGCTCCGGGATCGGTTGGTGGCCGCTTTCGGTTGGGATGCGGACGATCTCAAGTTGCTTGAGTTCGAGGCTCACACCGGGGCGGAACCAATCCGCTCCCTGGGCTATGACGGGCCACTCGCCGCTTTGTCCCGGGAACGCCAAAACCTGGCTGATTTCTACAAAGAAACGGTGGCGGTGGTGACGAATCCCGCCATCGACCGAGAACGGGAGATCGAACACTTCTCCACCCGGACTGTATTGGGCCCCAGGCCGTCGTTGGCTGGCGGCGCGGCCAGGGCAGGGCGCCGGGTGGAACTCCAGACGCCGCTTCTTCTCGGAGGTCATCGAACCCGATCGGTGTTACCGGCTGAAGAGTACCGGGGGCTGGCGCACCAGCTGGGGACTTACCTTTTCGAAGACCTGTTGCGGGAATTCGACGTTTCACCCGAAGCGGTTTATGTGTTGGACGCCACCTTTGCGGAAGACGAAACGCTGAAAGAAGCAGTGGCTCGCCTGGGCCGGGAGGCGGCCGATGCTGTCGAGGCGGGCGGTTGCCTCTTGGTGATCGATGACGACCGGGCCTTCCGAGACGGGCGGCAATGGATCGACCCGCATCTGGCCGTATCGGCAGTTCATGTCGCGTTGAAAAATCGGGCGCCCAAAGCCGGGGCGGACAATCTCCGGCGGCGGGTCAGCGTGGTCTTGCGCTCGGGTGCCCTGAGAAATCTTCATGATCTCGTAACCGCCATCGGGCTTGGGGCGGATGCTTTGAACCCGTATCTCATGTGGGAACTCGCCGGTGGAGATCCTGCGGTGTCCGTGGGCAATCTCTACGCGGCGCTTCAGAAGGGCTTGGAGAAAGTCATTTCCACCCTCGGCATTCACGAGCTGCGGGGCTATGACCGGCTATTTTCTTCCATCGGGTTAAAACCGGAATTGCACCCCGTGTTAGAGACACCGGGATTTTGCGGTTCTGAAACGGCGGGATTCGGATGGCGGGAATTCGAAGCCGAGGCTCGTCGACGGTATGAGATTGCAAACGGGGAGGGAGCCGCACGCCCGGTTCGCCAGTACAATTATTATCCCCGGATTTGGAAAGCCGCGGGGGATGCGGCCCAAGGGGTGAGACCATACCGGGAATACGTGGAAAAGCTGGCGGAGATGGAGCGTAGCCACCCCATTTCCCTGCGGCACGTCATGGATTTGAAAGAATCCGAAGCGAGCGGTGTTGACCCGGACGAGGTAGACCTGTCGGTAGGGGAACACAGCCTGCCCTTTCTCATCTCTTCCATGTCCTTCGGATCTCAGAATGAGACAGCGTACCGGGCTTATGCTGAAGCGGCGAAACAGCTCGATATGGTGGCCATGAACGGCGAGGGCGGCGAGATCAAAGACATGATTGGCAAGTACCCGAAACACCGGGGGCTGCAAGTGGCGTCAGGGCGCTTCGGAGTGAACATCGAGTTGTGCAATGCGGCCAACATCCTTGAAATCAAGATCGGTCAGGGGGCAAAGCCAGGGGAAGGCGGTCACCTGCCCGGCTCCAAGGTCTCGGCGAAGGTGGCGGCGGCGCGAAATGCGCAACCGGGAATCGATTTGATCTCTCCTTCGAATAACCACGACATTTATTCGATCGAGGATTTGGCCCAGATGATCGATGAGTTGAAAACGGCCAATCCGAACGCCCGGGTGTCGGTCAAGGTGCCCGTGGTGCCCAACATCGGCACCATTGCTGTGGGCATCGCCAAAGCGGGCGCCGATATTATCACCCTGAGCGGATATGACGGCGGGACGGGTGCCGCCAGGGCCCACGCCCTTAAGCATGTGGGTTTGCCGGTGGAGATCGGCGTCCGCCACGCCCATGTGGCGCTGACTGAGGCGGGGTTGCGGGATCAGGTGGAGATCTGGGCGGACGGCGGCCTGAAAAGCGGTCTCGATGTGGTGAAAATGATCCTGCTCGGAGCGAATCGCTGCGGTTTTGCAACCCTGGCCATGGTGGCGGTGGGGTGCACGAGTTGCCGGGCCTGCCACAAAGACACCTGCCACGTCGGGATCGCCACCCAGATCGAATCGACAGAAGAGGCGAAGGAAAAGGGGCTGAAGATGTTCGTGCCCCGGGAGTTCGACACCGCGGTGGCGAACTTGGTGACCCTGTTCCGCGCCATGGGACGAGAGGTTCAGGAATGGACGGCCCGGCTGGGGGCGAGACGGACTCAGGATCTGGTTGGCAGAACGGACCTTCTAGAACAGGTTCGGGAGTTGGATCGGGTCGATGTGACAGCGCTCCTGGTGCCCACCATTGTGAGCACCCGGAAGGTGGCCCTGGCCAGCGCTCCCAAAGTTCGCCTGAGCAGCGTTGGCGTCGATTCGTTGACCGAGCGGATTGCAGCCCAGGCGACATTGGAGGTGGCGGCGGGTAGCGAGACGGTGGTCCAGCAGGTGGACCAGGTCACCGCCCACGATCGGGTGTTGGGCAGTTTCTTGGCAGGTTCGGTAACCCGGGGCCGATTCCGGGGCGAGATGAAGCGCTTCAAAAAAGCGAATCTCGATTTCAACGGCGGATCGATCGCTGGAAACGGCCTCGGTGCGTATAATGCCCCGGGCGTCCACATTCGAGTTGAAGGCGGCGCCCAGGACGGGGTGGGAAAAACCGCTGTGGGCGGTAAGATTGTCGTGATGAAAGGGCTGAACCGCCGAGGCGAGCGCCTGGATGGGTCTGTGGGTAAGGGGTTGGCCTACGGGGCTCAAAAGGGCTTGTTCATCGTCCAGGGAGATGCCGATTCCCGGGCTGGGATTCGCCTTTCCGGCGCTGACGTGATCATCGGGGGCATGCTCCGGGAACCTGTGAACGATTCCCTGGGTCTCATTGGCGCCCGGGCGAATTTGAAAGGGTTTGCCTTTGAGTATATGACGAATGGCCGGGCGCTGGTTCTCGGCGACCCAGGGCCGTGGATTTGTTCGGGGATGACCGGGGGCGTTGTGTATTTGCGGGTACAGCCGGAGATGGGACTAACCGAAGAAGCGTTGAAACGGCGGATTGCCAAGGGCGCCAAGGTGTCGATGCAGCCCTTAGATCCGGAAGGGAAGCGGGACGTCGAAGAACTGCTGCATCTGTACCTCCGGGAGCTCATGCGGACGAAGCAATATGAAGAGGCGGATACGGTGCGCCGGCTACTCGACCACAGTGAAAACCACTTTGTCATGATCAAGCCAAGCCGTCAGCAGACCGACCAAGACATCGCCACAGAATGAGTGGGAACAAAAGGGGGCCCGAGGAGGGCCCCTGAGAATTTTTTTCGCAGGGCAAATGTTTTCGTTTGACTCTGGGCCCAGAAAGCAGTATGATAAAAGCGGTTGAATGGCCAAATGGATTTCTAGGAGGTTTCCGATGCAAGGAAGGGTTAAATGGTTTAACGCGGAAAAGGGCTACGGGTTCATCGAACGGGAGGACGGGGGCGACGTGTTCGTCCACTTTTCCGCGATCCAGCAGGAGGGCTTTAAAAGCCTCGAAGAAGGACAGTTGGTGGAGTTTGACATTGTGGAAGGTGCTCGTGGTCCCCAAGCCGCGAACGTCGTCAAACTGTAACGCGGAAATCTCCTAGTGAAGCAGGATCGATTTCAACGCGGATACGGCCTCGAGGAGTATATCCTCGAGGTTTTTTGTTGTGCCGGTGGCTGGTTGTCCTGGCTGTGAAGGGGATTATTCCGATGGGCGACGGAGCCAAGGAACGAATTCTAACCTTATTCAAGCATATGAGGGCTTAAGAGCCGACCTTCGGCGCTGGGCGAGTTCAGCGGGCGACCTTCTTGCCCTCAATTCTAGTTACGGGAATGGGAGTGGCTCGTCAATTGGCCGGCGGTCAAGTAGAATGCAGGAGAGGTGGTGGGTGAATGGGAAAACGATTCAAAGCGTACATCCTTTTGTTTGTGATTCTGGCGGGCTTTGTGTTCGCCGCGGTCGGGTGTACGCTCACGGTGCCGGCCTTTGACGCCAGCAAACTGGATCCCGCCCAAGAAACGATTATTTATGACAGATATGGGCAACCGGCCATCACCCTCAGGCCGAGTAAATCCATTCCAGTTCCGTTGCAAGACATTCCGATCAATTTGAGGAATGCGGTGATTGCCACCGAAGACAGTCGTTTCTACGAACACCCAGGTATCGACCTACGGGGCATGGCCCGGGCATTGGTCCGGGATATCCTGTCGGGAGGCAAGGTGGAAGGGGGAAGCACCATCACCCAACAGTTGGCCAGGTGGGTCTTCCTCAACGACCAGAAGACGTTTTCACGCAAGATCGAAGAGATCATTCTTGCTGCTCAGTTGGAGCGCCATTACACCAAAGACGAGATCCTGGAAATGTATCTCAACAAAATTTATTTTGGCGGCCAAGCCTACGGGGTGGAGATGGCGGCTCGGCAGTATTTTGGCGTATCGGTTAAAGACTTAAACGGTCAAAAAGATCCCATCGGCGACTTGGCAAAATGTGCGTTGATCGCGGGTCTTCCCCAGGCGCCATCTTACTACAATCCCTTTGTGCATCCCCAGGCGGCCAAGGAACGCCGGGACATCGTCCTGGAGAACATGTACAAAAATGGCTATATTACGAAAGAGCAGATGGACGCCGCCAAACAGCAACCGGTCCCGACTTCCCCGCCGAAAACGGGGCTTCCGGTGGATGATAGCAACAAGTATCCGTGGTTCCTCGATTATGTCTTGGAAGAAGCGGAGAATCTCGGCATTAGTGCGGACGAGATCATGCGGGGCGGGTACAGGATTTATACCACCCTGGACCCGCAGGTTCAGGAGTCGATGCAGCAGACTTACGAGAAAACGTCCTTGTTCCAATTGCCCAATGGCCAGCTCCCCCGGAGTGCAGCCGTCGTCCTCGACCCGAAAACGGGAGGCATCGCCGGGATTATCGGAGGCATGCAGTATAAGACCTTCCGGGGGTTCAACTACGCCACCATGAACAACTTCACGATGACGGGAGGCAACGGGCAGAGCCCAGGGTCGACGATCAAGCCCTTGGTGGATTACGGGCCGGCCATTGAAACCGGGCGGTACGGCCCCAACTCGTTGTTGAAAGACCAGCTGATCACGTATGGATCGGGTGCCGGGGCTTATACGCCCCACAACTGGGACGGTCGGTACCGCGGCACGATGACCCTTCGCGCGGCCCTGGAGCTGTCTGAGAATGCTCCGGCGGTATGGCTGCTGGATCAAATTGGCATCAAAACGGGTCTCGATTTCGCGAAGAAGCTCGGGCTACCCGTCACTCCGGACGATTACAACCATTTGGCAGTAGCTCTGGGGGCCACGTCCAAAGGGGCTTCGCCCTTGATCATGGCCCAGGCCTATGCCGCTTTTGACAACGCGGGCCAATTCATCAAGGCCCACGCCATCACGAAGATCGTGGACGGCAACGGCCGGGTGCTGGTGCAGCCCGATTACGCGCCCACCCAGGTCATGCAGCCCCGCACCGCGGCGACGATGACCGATTTGCTCAAGAGCGTGGTGGATCACGGTTTGGGGGCTGCCGCCCGGATTCCGGGCTACGCCGTGGCTGGGAAAACGGGGACCCAGGAATATGCGCCCATTAAAGGGCAGAACACCGATCTATGGTTTGTGGGTTACACTCCGGATTATGTCGGGGCGATCTGGATGGGTCCTCCCGATGGAATGAACTATATCCCGCTGAGTCCCGGTCAGCAAGGTGAGTACGGGAGTGGAAAGGCGGCGGCGGTGTTCCAGTCGATGATGACGAGGATTATTCAAACCGAGCATCTACCGCCTAAACCCTTCCCCGTCCTCGGAGGGACATCCACCCCAACGCCGCCTCCGGACCAAACTCCGCCTTCCCAGGCGATCACCGACCTGGCAGCCACGGTGTCCCCGGATGGCAGCAGGGTGGATCTGCGCTGGACGCCCATCCAAGGGGATGTTTCCTACCGGGTGTACCGGACGGAGAATGGGGGAACCCAGGCCCTCGTTGCTTCGGTGACAGGCGGGTCCTGGACGGATGACCAGGTCACGCCAGGTGGTCAGTACGAGTACGTCGTGGCAGTGGTGGACGGATCGGGGAACGAGGTGAACCGGTCCAATGCCGTGATGGTTTCGATTCCCGAAACGGTCCAGCAGCCCCCGGGTCGATCCCAGACGGACACCGGAAACGGCGGGAAGCCCGAAAAGCCTCCCAAAGAGAACAAAAAGAATCACGGGAGTACCGGTGAGAACGGCGGTGGGGATTCCGGAGGGCAACCCACGAATCCGATCGAAAATCAGCCTGGGACGCCCCAAACGTCCACCGTCTTCCAATGAGATGTTCATAGAGTGTAGGCCGGATTGGGGCGTGGGGGCGACGGCCCCTTCCCCGCTCAGGGCCGCGGGAGAGTCCAGGCCGGTCCATGGAGTTGGACGGCTTGGATTTTTTCTGTTTCTTATGTTATAGTGGTTCACGACCGGGGGCGGGTGGCGGGAGTTGGAGAAGGGAAGGGAACGACATCGATGGGTTTTGACGTAGATAAGATTCAGACGGCCGTCCGCATGATTCTTGAAGCGATCGGGGAGGATCCAGAGCGGGAGGGGTTAAAGGACACCCCCGGCCGGGTGGCGCGGATGTATCAGGAAGTGTTTCGGGGATTGCACCAGGATCCCCGGGAAGAACTGAATGCAATTTTCAATATTGAACATGAAGAATTGGTCCTCGTGCGGGACATTTTGTTCTATTCGATGTGTGAACACCACTTGGTCCCTTTTTTCGGCAAAGCCCATGTGGCGTATCTCCCACGGGGAGGGAGAGTCACGGGGTTGAGTAAGCTGGCGAGATTGGTGGAGACGGTGGCTCGCAGACCTCAGTTGCAAGAGAGGATCACCTCGACGGTGGCCGACGCGATTATGGAGAAATTGGAAGCCCGGGGTGCGGTGGTGGTTCTCGAAGCGGAACACATGTGCATGACCATGCGTGGAGTCAATAAACCTGGAAGCCAGACGGTGACCAGCGCCGTTCGCGGGGTATTTCTGGAAGACGGAAAGCTCCGGGAAGAGGTTTTCCGCCTGATCGGCCATCGGTAAGGGCAAATCGGCAGGGGGCGCCTCCAGGCGCCTTTTTTTTGTGGTGGTCAGGGCTCCGGGTACAGCTGGAGGGGAATGCCCCTCAAATAATCCCATGACACCAGGTGAAAATCGATCCCAAACTTTCTGCCGGTGAGGGCGGTGCGGTGTCCGGGGCCGTGAAGGTGTCCGTAGATACATTTGTCAACACCGTAGTCGCCCATGAGGTCAATCAGATCGTTGGGCTCATGGTGTTCGTTGACAGGAGGGTAATGGATCATCACCCACAGCCGACTGCCTGATGGCGCCGAACGGAGGGAGAGCTCCAGCCGGGCGATCTCCCGCTGAAAGATCCGCCCGTCATGTTCGGAAAAATCCCGGCTTCCCGGACACGTCCAGCCCCGGGTGCCGCAGACGGCGATGTTGTCCCCGAGGATGACGCTGTCGTTCTGAATGGCGTACATATCCGGAGGCAGTGCCTCCCGGAGCCGGGAGATGCTCGGCCACCAGTAGTCGTGGTTGCCCCTCAAAAGCACTTTTCGACCAGGCAGCCGGGAGATCCACAACAGGTCCGGAAGGGCCTCGGGCAGGCGCATCCCCCAACTGATATCCCCGGGGATCAAAACCCAGTCCTGGGGACCAACGGACCTCAGCCAGGCCTGACGGGTGCGGTCGGGGTGTTCTGCCCAGGCTTCCCCGAAAATCGTCATGGGCTTGGGGGTGTGTGAAGAAAGGTGAAGATCGCCGATCGCGTAAATGCGCATGGTTTCCATCCTCCGGACCCGGCTTTGGCACGTTCTATTTGTACACGAGTTCATTCCGAAATGCAAGACACAGGATTCCCTCGGCGGTCGACAGGATTTTGGCGATTCATGTCGAACTAGTCACCAGCGGGAAGGAGGAAGAACGATGGCGGACAAGGCGGCCCGTTCGTATCGCTACAGTATTGAGGGCAGCCTCAAGCGGGCCCTCTTTCTGGCCGGACATCCTCTGACGATGGGTGAACTATCTGCGGCGGTCAAGGCGCTGGGGCGAAGTGAATTATCCGACGAAGATTTGCAGGCCCGATTGCAAGCGGCTTTAACCACGGCGGCGGGGGCTTTTGAGTTTGAAGACGGCGCCTGGCGATTGCGAAAGGACGGCGGGTCGGAGCTGGGGGATTTAGCGCTGCAGTTTCTTCGCCAGGCGGGGCACCCGATGAAATTCGGCGATATTCTGCGCCATTTGCAATCGGTCACCCGGCGCAGCCGCGGGGAACTGATGTCCAGGGTGGATCTGGACGGGGATCCGCGTTTTGCCAGATTGGATTCTGGAGAATGGGTGTTGACCGATTGGCCGGAAACCATGGGGAGCCAGGATGAAGTGGCGGCCGGCGTGGAGATGGCGCAGGGGGAGGGGACGACGATGAGCGGTGGAGCGACGGAAGAGTTGGTGACACAGACCGTTCGTATGATTCGCGATCAATTGGCGCTGCTTCGGGAACGGGAGCAGGCGATTTCTCGAGAGGCCCTGGACTGTTTTTATCAAGAAGATTTGTCGGGGATCGAGCGGCTGATGAGGGAGCGGCGATCGCTGAAGAATCTAATTGACAAGCTCGAAGGGGTGGCGGAGGATCTCCCCGCCTCCGACGAAGCGGCGGTGGGTACGGCTCCCTGAGGGGGACGATCGGCCATGATCGAAGAACGATTTGCCCGACTTCGCGCCGTCATCGAGGCGTGGGAAACCTGGGAGGCGGAACGGGGAAAAGAGTTTCAGGATTTGTTCGAACGGGGAGACGAATCGGCGATTCGTCGGCTCATGGAGGAGATGCAGACCTTGCGCCGCCGGCGGCGGGCTTTAGAGGCTTTTGTGCAGCGGTGGGCCGAAGGCGGGTCCCGGTCCGTGGGCGGGAGGGGGGGCGATGGCTAGAGAGGTGTACCCACCCAGAGCGGTGGAAGGTCTGGAACGTTGGCACTGGCGCATGGCGGCTGCCGGATGGACATTGACGGAGGAGCAGTGGAAAGCCGTTCAGTCCCCCCATCGCCGCATCGCGGTGTATGCTGGACCGGGAACAGGGAAAACCACGGTCCTGGCCGCCCGGGTCTTATTTCTGATCCAGGTTCTGGGAATGCGCCCGGCAGATCTTTTGGTGACCACCTTTACCCGGGAGGCGGCTGCGGAGCTGAAGGAGAGATTGCGCCCCTGGCTCCCCAGCCGGAGTTTGATAGAGATGGAGATGGGAACCCTCCATTCTCGAATGTTGCGGTGGTGGGTTCGGGAGAGTGGCCAAGTCCCGAGACTTCTCACTCCAGAGGAGCAGAGGCGGTTAGTGGAAAAGGCGGCCCGCAGATGCGGGACATCCGGGGAGGAGGCCGCAGCGGCCCTGGCAGTGGCCAAGTCCCGGCGCCCAGGTCGGGACCAGGTGCCGACCAGGCTTTGGGAGATTTATGAAAGTGAACTGCGGCGGTACGGCGCATGGGATTTTGACGACATTCTCATACACGTCCACGAACTTTTGTTCGAACAAGGTCGAAGACCGCCTTGGAAAGCGGTCCTGGTGGACGAAGCCCAGGATCTCAATGAAGTACAGAGTATCCTGGTGGAAGGGCTGGCGCGAGATGGGCTACTCTTTATGATCGGCGACGATGACCAGTCGATCTATAGATTTCGCGGAGCGGTTCCAATATATTTTCAAGGCCATCTCAGCCGGCCGGACACCGCTGTCTTTTACCTGTCCATCAACCACCGGTCCCATCAGGGACTCGTAGAACCCTGCAACCGTTTGATCGCCAACAACGGGGATGCCCGGGGCAAATCGATCCGGGCGTTGCGCCAAGGACCAGGGCCCGAAGTCAGGCTTTTTCCCGATGAATGGGAACAAGACCGTTGGTTAAACCGGGTGTTGGCTCAGGAAGCCGTCCAGGGAACGGCTGCCGTCCTGGCCCGGACTCACCAACAGTTGCAGAGGGCGTTGGGCCGGGGAGGCGGAGAGCATCGGTATGGGGTGAGTTGGTTGACTTTCCACGGGTCAAAGGGCCGGGAATTCGACCATGTGTATATCCTCGATGCCGTGGAAGGGTCTGCACCGCACTATCCCGGCGCCCCGGGCAAAAAGCGGGATCAGGAGCTGGAGGCTTCGGCTGTCGAGGAAGAACGGCGGTTGTTTTATGTGGCCATGACCCGGGCCAGAGAGCGGTTGGTGATCTTGGTTCCGGCGCGTATCGAGGGAAAGGAGACTCGAATGAGTCGCTTTCTGGCCGAGGCGGGTTTAGCGGAACAAAAATTGCCGGGTAGTCGGTGGAGAGGCCTGAGAAAGATCTTGCGCCGGGAGTGAGGATGTGGTACAGTAACTTTTGCCGCCGCATGGAGGCGGGTTGCAAAAAGAGGGTCGCAGGGTATATACTAGAGATGATTGCATTGTAAAGCAGGGGTGGGTTGAAGCGCGGAGCGGATCCGGAATTCCGTGGCCGAATCTGCCGGCGTAGCTCAGTAGGTAGAGCAACTGACTTGTAATCAGTAGGTCGCGGGTTCGATTCCTGTCGCCGGCTCCACGGTGTGGAGGGGTACCAAAGCGGTCAACTGGGGCGGACTGTAAATCCGTTGGCGTAGCCTTCGTAGGTTCGAATCCTACCCCCTCCACCAGAGGTTGCCCGGCTGGGGTCGGCGACCGACGCGATACTGGGGAGACGGGCTGATTGGATGCGAGATCAGGTATTGACGATTGATGCGTAAGGTGATAGAATAAAGGTCGCCGTTGCAACCTGCGGACGTGGCGGAATTGGCAGACGCGCAAGATTCAGGTTCTTGTGGCCGCAAGGTCGTGGGGGTTCAAGTCCCTTCGTCCGCACCATGCCTACAATTGCGCAGTATCCTACGTGGTACAGCGCGTTAGATATAACGCACAAGATTCGCCCTTTCCGCTGTTTCAGCCGGGGAGGGCGATTCCTTTTCATGGCTAAACGAATTCGCAGCGTGAAAAAGGCGTCAGCAAGCTCAGTCACCTGGCAACAAGCTTTAGACGAGTATCTGATGATCCGCAAAGCGGAAGGACTACGGGCGTCAACACTAAAGAGTCAATATGACGTTATTTCCACTTTATTCAGGCGTTACGAAAACGCATGGAATGATGTACGGAATAGCGTACTGAAATTCATGAGCGAAGACATCAAACCTGCCACGTATAACATTCGTCTTTCCTATCTCAAAACATTCTTCGATTGGTGCCATTCGCAAGGTTACATTTCCAACAATCCCATCAAAACGTTCAAGAAGCGCAAAGCCGATCACCGCATTGTCCAACTAGACGAAGAGACTGTCACAAAACTGTTGAAATTACCGGACAAGTCCACGTATGCCGGACTACGTGACTACGCATTACTGATGTTGACGCTCGATACGGGTATTCGTCCAAAAGAGGCATTCGCTCTGATGCTGGGAGACGTGAATCTACGCTCCTATGAAGTATATGTGCGTCCAGAAGTTTCCAAAACCAAGATAAGCCGTACTCTCCCAATCTCTCCACCAACAGCGAGAGCAATTCGACGTCTCATAGACGCAAGACATGAATCATGGATCTCGGATATACCACTATTTGCGTCAGCCGATGGGACGCAGCTAAACAGGAACACTTGGGGAGACAGGTTAGAAATGTATTCCAAACGTCTAGGCGTCCATATCCGTCCCTATGACCTTCGACATACGTTTGCCTTATATTTCCTGCGTAATGGAGGCCACGCACTGGCGTTGCAACGTCTCATGGGACACTCTGACCTCAGCATGACTAAACGCTATGTCGCGTTGACTGAAGGTGATTTACGCCAACAGCATGACATGGCGTCTCCTGCGATGAAGTTGGTTCAGCAATCGAAAAGAGTACGCAAGGTGAGGAAATGAATTGCCGACGAAATTCGTCGGGAATTGAGTACGAAATTCGTACCGAAACCAGACCGACGTTTTTCGTCGATCAAAGCGACGAGGAACCAGATGGACGAAATTCGTCCAACTAAATTCGTCGAACGAAATTCGTAGATCTAATTTCACGACGAAAAACGTCGATCAAAGCGACGAAACACTTCCGACGAAATTCGTCGGGAGTTGCGTCCGAAATTCGGACTCAACCCAAAAGGGAGGCATACACATATGGCGAAAACTTATGATGTTCGTCTCACACTGTCGGATGATGAGAACGAGATGCTGAAGAAGCTAAAAAACGTCTACTTCAAAAATTCAAATAATGATGATCTAACCATTCATGAGATAGCTACGCTCCTGACGTATGCCATACGTATCCTGAATTTCCATGTTCAAGAGTTGGAAGAGGAATTAGAGGAAGTGAGACGAAAAAAAGCGAAAACAAGCTAAGACAATCATTCGCATACGAAATATATGTCTCCTAGACGCCTTTCTGAGGCGTCTTTTTTTGCGGGGATATATAAATGTATTGGCGTCGATTTTAAGGCGCTTAGAGGGCGATTTTGAGCGTTTGAGAGTACATACCCTAGACGTTGTATAGCTATGACGTTATGGGAATGCTTGATTTTATTGGGATTATTGGACGTTATATTGATATACCCTAGAGGGGTATTTGAGTAAAATTCATAAAGTGTGCGTCTAATGCGTTACATCATGGTATTCCCAAGTTGGAAAGGGGTTCGTATGGCGATGAGCTTCGCTATACGAATTTCGTAGAGCCTTTGTTGACAATTTAGAACACTCAAAATTAGCGTTCAAGTATAATATCATTACCTTGCAAAAATCGAGTCCGGAAAGCCTTGATTTTACTGGGATTTTTTACGTCTAAAGCGTTACATCCGAGAGGTACGCAAGAGATGAAAAAAAAAGTACAGGCCGCGTGTTGTTTGTTTCGTTGATCGAAACGTTGTGAGAACGGCGGCCTGGCGGCCTGGACTTTGGCATTATCGTTATTATAAAAGTCTAATAAATTATAATAAAAGATTATACGCCATAGGCTATAATAAGTATAAATAACTATATAAAAGTAAGTTAATAAGTTATTATAAAGTAAACTATAATTTACTAACTATCTATTTAGAAAGTAAACTACAGTTTATTTTAAGTAGATAAACGTTATATAACGTTATTTATTATATAGCGTATTATTTATTATCTACTTATATGGATCTACTTAAGGTAAACTACAGTTGACTATACACGTAAACCAGAGTTGACCATGATACGCGGGAGTTAGGTACGCCAGTTGATCAGCCGCTTTGATTGAGAGTTTGTTTTGGTCGACGAATGTTTGGAGTGGCTTAATCAATTCATTTAGTTTGTCAAGACGACGAACGTTATCAGGACTCATTTCTATTGTTTTCGCAACTTCTTCATGCCAATGTAACTTTTGTGACCCGGTACCAAAAGTTAAATCACTCCTTTGTCCCTGCCTATTCCCGATCAACTCCTTTTCCCTGCGTATTGCACGTGCCATTTCCATCGGTGTCAACGCGGTCATTAAATCATGAATATTCAAATTATAAAAACTTCAGTCATAAAACGTTCAAAAACTACATTATACGCAATCCCTCTTTGCTATTTTTCCTTGATATGACGCGGAAAATAAGCCATTGCGAAATTTATGCTTGACAATCATTATACGAAAGCGTATCATATTGAATTTATTCCATTTTCGTCGTATGCTATCCGCAGGAGGTGGCCGCATGGAACCAAAAGCAGAGTTTGGCAATGATTACCTTAACATTCTCGCTGATAGAGTGCGGGAAGGCGATACTGACGAAGCGTTGGGAAAACTCATTTACAGTCTAAAAACAGAGATGAGATGTAGGATTTATCACGTGACTGATATTTATCCGTGGATCAACAAGCAGGACTTAGAAAGTCTTTACGTCGAAGCAATCTGGCAGACATGTCGGACATTCAACAGGGAACGCGGAAACTTTGCTTGGTACATACACGCCGCTTGGAAGAGAATCACAAGAGGATACATTCGACATCATGCTATGCAAAAAAGAGCCGGAGCCATGTTCCCCGTCCCATTGAACCATGCCGTTGACGTTGCGTATCACGAAGACTTCGACAGCGGAATGGAACGCCAAGAAGCCGCTGCAACGGTTGTTAAGCTCATGAACGCAATAGACGAACAACAAGCAAAGATATGCCGATTGGTCATGAATGGTCATAGCCATAGACAGATAGCGCGGAGGTTAAACCTTCCAAACGCTATGACCGTCACCAGGACTTTACAAAAAATAAGACGCCAACTCGCAGAAATTGGCGTCCAATGAATGTTACACAAGCGCATGAAAATCCAAACGTATATGTGAGAGGCGCGGTTGGGAAACGTCCTCGCACATGAAAGGTGGTGATGCCAAAATACATATCACCTTGCACATCATTCTATGCGCTGTTGGCGTAGGAGTCAATCAAAAATATTCGAGTGTATGGGGAGGAATGGAATCATGATCAACGAAAAGGAATTAATGAAGGATCTAGAAACCATCGAACTTGAAATTGGCAGTGTTGACACAGGATGGCGTAAAATTCGATTCGTCGGGAAAGAAGTTGCCGGAGACAGTTTTACGTACATTTATCTTGGTAGACATGGCCGTATCCTTGTATGCTTCGACAAGGCAACAGAGTGCTATTATGAATTATTCGACAGCTTTGAAGACCTAAAGCAGACATTTGATGAACACTTGAAGGAAACCGGGGAATATCTTTTCCCAGTTGAAATTATGGTCGAAGCTGCGGAAGCACTGGGCGAAGAATATGTTGAGAAAATTGAGTTATGAGGGAGGCGTGAACGAATGATTGGCACTAAATTTGACAGTAATGTGAACAAACTACGCTGGCTGAATGACATCATGGGGACAATCGGAGAACATTTAGCGGAACGTCCTCATGACAAACGTTTTATATCAAACCTTTTCATAACATTGAAAATGAATGCCAGAGCGTTATACGAGACCAACCAAATACTGAGAGAACGCCGGGAGACGCTACGCTTAATTTACCAAGCAACCGAAGATCCTGAAACCATCGACAAGATCATAGCGTTGAATAACATCGAAGAACTTATGAAGATAGTCGAATACGGCATTGGAGAATTGTTTATGGAGTATTTTCACATTATCAAGCGAAACGGTATCAAATTCACGGCGAATGAGTTGCAAACCATCTTCTCTATCCCGATTGAGGAATGGAATAAATACGTCGGTGATGTACAAGAGACTGATGACCTTAGCGAGCTAATCTTTATCGAGAGACTAGGCGACGAAGATATTGGTTGGGCAATATCCAGATATTTGATAGATCATATTATGAGCAATGACGAGTTACGCAACCAGGCTAGGATGAAGTTAAAGGAAATTTTCTCCTAACCACGGTCAACCATACGCCACAAGAGAAGGGAGGTGAGAAAGTCATAAAATTGCAATAAATTTAGTAGTGTTACAATATAGAGGGACATATTTCGTTCTATCGAATATAACTTTCATAAAATTGTCACAATTTTATTATTAACTTTTTGCCTTTCTCACCTATTACTATATATGGAGGCATATAATTAAGTTACTGGATTTTTTCTCTCTTTTCCTGACTCGACGCTTGGCGAAGCGTTTTATTGCTCCTATGTCACAGTCTCCTGAACAGTCAGGGGACTTGATATATTTTTTCCCTGTTAAGTCAATAAATTTACTGACTATTCATGGATAGGGGGTGTTTCACGTGATGAAACTAACGCCGGAGGACGTTCGTATTGCAAGACAATTTTTGGGATTAACGCAACATGAGTTAGCACAGCGTATAGGAGTTACGGATACTTTGATTTGTCATTGGGAGCGTGGAAGTAAGAAGATTCCGAAAGATATGGAGACTAAAATTACAAGCGCGTTGGGAATGAGTGCTGAAATAATGAAAGAGCTTACGAAATTACGCCATGAAATGGCACTATGAGACTGTTACATTCTCGTATGAATGTCTAAATTTATATATAGAGAAGCTCGCCGGGGGCACATTGCATAGCAACGACAGCCCGGAGGCGGGCTGAACATTTATTAAACGTTAGGAGGAGTTAATTTATGGAAAACACGTTTTGGGATAGTTTTGAAGTAATTGACATTATTAAAAAAAGTGAAACATCTGCTTATCAAATAACAAAAGCAAAGAAGGGAAATAATGTATTTATTGATATTCGTAAAATGTACAAGAGAAAAGACGAAGATGTTTGGAAATTTACGAAAAAAGGCGTATCTCTCCCGATAGAGATTAAAGATGAGCTTATTAAGACGTTGATAAATCTAGAGATTTAGAGTTATGCTTTTTTCTCTTTCTCTCTTTCCTCTCTGACGTATATTTCTACGTCTCTTATAACGCTTTATATTCTCCCTCTTTGGGGTATTAAATGGATCAAAAGATTGTGTTAAAAATACTTCGCATACGAAATAATAGGGGAGTGAGGAATAAGCGCATATGATCGACGAAGTGATTACCAAGATAAACCAGCTAGTGATTAGGCAAAGAAAACCATTCATAGAACAACATAGAAAAAAGGATGGTACAGTAGTATGGTATCATAGACAAGCAACGTTGACTGATAATGCTGTCCGTTCTCATATTGAGGGACGTAGAACTATTGGCGTTTATTATGCAGGACAAGGCACGAGTTTCCTTGTCTTTGACGTTGATTGCGAAGATGATCCCGTAGGGCAAGAAATTCGAGTCAAGGGCATTGTCCAGGCACTCATGGACGCAGGACTGAGCGCGGAAGATATTCATGTTTCGACAAGCGGGCAAAAAGGTTATCACATCGAATTGTATTTTAGTGGATTAATAGCCATTAAGCGGGTGGCTAGATTTGGAAGGGCAATCATAGCAAAACTTGGAGATCATAGAAGGGGAATGGAAATACGTCCGGAGGAATCGGGACGTAGAGGAGTCAAGTTGCCGCTTGCCGTCCATAAGGCAACAGGCCGTAGACAGAAATACGTCAATCCGGTCACATTGGAGCCTGTAGAGGACAGCATGGCGTATTTCTTGGGAATCGGACAAATTCCATTGGATCGAATGAATGCGGTGATTGACAGCGTACTGAGAAAGCCAGCGGAGAGGTATCCGCTTGAATCGGCCGAAACGCGATTGGACAGAGCAAAGCGGGAATTTACGTCGATTCATTTGCCGAAAAACAATAATTCAAAATTACGCCAAGAAGCTGAAACACTGTTGAGGTATGGATTGAGGGAAAGAGGGACACGACATGAGTCACAATTCAAAATTGCGCTGTATTTGAAGGAATCTGGTGTTTCGATGGAGGAAGCGATTGAAATCATGTCTGATTGGGCAAAAAGACAATTTGAGCGAGGAATGACCAACGAAAAGAATCTGTCCTTTGTATTGAAAGAGGCAAAGCGTTGCGTAGAAGAAACGTACCAAAACGAAAATTACGTTGGTTTGCTTGATTCCAGAGGACAAACGCCAACCATTACCACACATGACCTGGCGTTTGCAGCACAGTTTCAAAACAAAAACATGCGAAAAATCGTTTGGGCCCTGATCCTGCTTGGGCGTATGTACCACAAAGACGGACAATTTGATGCTCCGATGGAAGGCATTGGCGAAATGACTGGATTGACGAGGCAAACGGTCTCGAAATATTTGGACCTACTTCAAGCTGACGGCGTTATCCAGTTGGTGGAGGAATATGACCATACGAAAAAGAGGGCCAGAAGGTACTTTATGCCGAATCTTGTTGAGGAGGTGAGGGACAGGAAAGAAGTGCAGGAAATCATGATAGAAAGTGATAGCATAGGCCGGGCGTATGTAGAGACATTTGATGTGTTAGAACATTTCGCCAAACGCCGAGTCGGGTAAGAGTGTAAACTAAGAAGTAGGAGGAATTACAATTTATGGAATCTAGGCGATTTCGCTTTGCTTACGTTGTGAAGGATAATGCTGTTGGCGTTGGTTTGGAAGGTTATATCCCGATGAATACAATTGAAAAGTGTTTGTTTTATCGGTCTATGATCTATTTTCCTAAAGTTATGTCTGACGTTGAAGTACTGCAAGAAGTTGCAAAGATACTTCGCGAAGAGTATCCTAACAGCTATTTGATAATCAAAGGTAAAACTCGTATACATCTGAAAGAGAAAATAGCTAATTTGAGTTACAGGCTGAGTACGAATAGTGTTTACAACACAGTCTACGCTATGGCTCATTAAGCGATTGAGCAAAAAACAACGAATATTGAGAAATTTGAATAATATGGAGGCATGAGACTATGGAAATAATGAAGAGAAATAAGGGGATTGTAGGAGTTATGGCATTGATTTATGGCGTGTACATTCTCATGGCGTGGATTATGCGCTAAGGGGAGATATGAGCTATGGCGTGGCAATCCGAGAGTATGAGAAAAGAACTGAAAAATCCGGCAAAAACAACCTGTGCAAATTATGGTACAAATGGTAATTGTTTGATAACAGATCTAGAATGCTATGTTTGTCGTGAATTGACGCTAGAGGGGCAGGAACCATGGCGTTGCCGATGGTTTGAACGGGCCGTCTTGCCGAATGATTCCATACTTGAAGCGGGATATCGAAAGGCATTGGCTAACCATCTTGGCGTTGAAATGGAAGAGGATTCTACGAGATTGATCAAAGAGTGCGCTATGTGCGGAAAGGACTTTAAGGCCACGAGCAATCGAGCGAAGTATTGCCACAAGTGTAGACCGCTTCATAACCGTGAATTGAAACGAAAAGCAGATAAAGAATACGCGAAAAGAAAACGGTCTAGGAGTCGGTAATTTAGACCAAAAAAATCCCAGTAAAATCAAGGGTTTCCAGACCTGATTTTTGAAGGGTAAGGGTATTATACTTCCCCGCTAATTTGCGACATTGTACAAAATCCCGCTAAGCCTTGAAAATACTGGGAAAATCGGACTTTGCGTAATAATTTAGAGAACATTTTTAAAATGGAGGTGTGAGGAAAATGGTTAGACTTGGGATTTATAATAAATTTACAGACTCAATTATAGGCGCACGCAGAGGACAGGTTAAATGGGTAAATTTAGATACGGGAGAAATTATTAAAGAATTTGATTGGGGGATTCATCCACCCCTAAGCATGCAAACTACTATAAGACTATCATTTGAAAGAGAAGTAGAGCAGGCAAGAGAAGAAGGATATACCGACATTTGGATCTTTAACGAAGATGATGAAGTAACGTTGCGTGAAGTTGGACGAAAACTAGGGGTGTACTATGAAGGGTATGAGAAGGATAGAGAGCGCGGGCTATGGAGAGGTTAAACATTAATTCCTAGAGATTCTAAGCAGGAGGATTGAAATAGTTGGAGAAACTAATGATTTACATTCGCTTTAGCGTAGTAAAGTGTGGCGTCTATAAGGCGCATGTACGATGGGAAGACGCGAATACAGGTAACGTTATTCGCGAGCATTCCCGCGAATATTCTCTCATGTCATTGTCTGATGCCTTGCGTCAATGCCTTGAAAGGGAGGTGAGGGACGCTAGGGCGGAAGGATATGACGATATTTGGGTTGATAGCGACGAAGAGTATTCCACGTTGAAAAAGATCGCAAGGAAATTAAACGTCAAATATTACGGTTGGGAAGGCGACGAACTGGACGCACAGGTGAGGCGCATGAAGCAAGAATTGAAAGACGAATATGATGACATGGAGAATATGGAGGAATGTGTTGAATATGAATGAGCAGCTTGACAATCATATCGATACGATCATGGCGCTCATGAAGACAGAGTATTACCACAATAAAGGATTATTTGACGAATTGACTTCCATTTCCGACGAAATACATCAGATCGAGGAATATTTCGTTGAAGAAAAGGACTGGAAAACAGCAGCGTTTGTTCAGGATATTTGGTCCTCTCTACAGAGGATCAAACGCAGAATTAAAGGACTAAAAGAAGATGTCCGAGTTGAGAAAATTTTTCTAAAGTCATCGATTGAGTCCTTAAAAGAACATCTAGAAAAAATTTCTAGGGGGAATAAGCAATATGAAACAATTTGATTTGTACAACCAATATCTAAACGGGAATGCTACTGTGGAACAAGTCATTGAGGGATGGAATGATTACATGGCGTCAGTTTACGCCACAGAGGTACAGCCGATTGTGCAACGTTTGGAAGACGCGAGGAAGGCATATTTGAACGCTGTTCTTGACTTGCAGGAAAAGCGCAGGGAATATGCACAGCTTCGCAATCAGGTGTCAGAGTGGTCGAAGACATTTAAGGTGAATGGAGCACATCTTTATATTCGTGATGTGGTCGAGGATGCGCAAGTCAAGTATCTAACCGGAGCGGAGCTTGTCGGCGTTCAAGATGGCAATCTCCCCGCAGACGTGCAACGTGTTCGAGGGTGACTATAGATGTCATTCCACGATGTGGAACAATGGTTAAAGCGCAAGCTGTCAGGAAAGGTATATTACTCGGATCTATTCTTGGCGATTGAATTATACAGGGCACTCCCAACGCCGGATAATGTGGCGTTGTATCGACGTTTATTGAGAAGATTTCAAAATCAGCATAGGAGGAAAAACTAATGAGGGACCATTTGGAAAAGGTTCGTGAGCTTCACAATATGATGCCTACCATGTATACGGAGATGAAAAAGTATTTTGATGAAGATGTGGCTAAAGTCTCCTATGACCGTACATTATCCGAAGAAGGTAAAATGATGAAACGCAAAGAGGTTCGAGAGCAACATAAAAAGAAAATTCTTGAGTTTGCAAAAACTGCACATGAGTTTCAAAAGAAGGAGCTTGAAGCGCTTCGACAAAAGGCAAGTAAGGTACTAAATCAACCGACGCCGAAAGCGGATGACTTGACACTTGAACGTTTCCGAAATCAACTTGCCGACGTGAAGGCGTCGATTATCTTGCGTCCGAAGACCGGAGGGCAAAAATTAATCGAGTTCGCTAAATCGGTCGATCATCCCTACATTGCGGAACAGCTTCGACGGGAGATTCCTGACCTCATGGCTATGTGCGTTGACTACATGAGTAGAGACGAAAAGATTGCGTTGACTGATGAATTAGACAGCTTGCGTCATAGGTTTATTACGCCTGAACAGCGTGAGGCGCAGGAGATGCTAGAGGTTGCGAATCAATACGAGAAGGCCGCTTTGTTCAGTCCTATTTTGTTGGATAATATTTCCGGAAATTTCGGTCACAACGTGGCGTCGGCAGTGAATGACTATGACGCTGTTGCCAAGGCATTGGGCGAAGGCGAATGAGACGCAGGAGTGAAATGGGGTACCAAGTTGGTCATCCCTACGTCATGGGAGTCGGTATTACCGACATTCTTGGCGTCATATGATCGGAATAGTGTTCCGGTCATAGTGGGCGTTGAATTATGCCGAACCAAGGCAGGCTGTGTATGACCATTGTGTAGTCCCCTGTAAGTTACAGATATCTTCCGAAGGGGGTACCAAGTTGGTATTCTCTACCACTCATGCTGTGTATGACCATTGTACAGCTCCTTGTAAGTTACCCATACCTTCTGAAGGTGGTACACAAGAAACAACCCTACCACGACATCGACAATGCCGAGGCCATGCTACGCTATATCGTAGTGTGGCTATTTTTATTTTTGGTGGTGATATGGCGTTATGTCTAGAAAAAAGAAACAGTTTCACAAACAAACTACATGCGGGAACTGTGGAAAAGGGCCTGTAGTGGGATACTTGCAAGCGGTTAAGCTTGTTGACGTTAGGACTGGCGTAGCTGTTTCGACGCCGTTTCCTTACGAAGACGATCCGAAACCTATTTGTTTGAGTTGTCTGAATGTGATAAAAAAGTTTGTTGTTAATCGTATTGCTCCTAGTATGTGGAAAGATCCAGTGCAAGTCAAATTCGAGACTACGCAAGAGCCGGGAGGTGTTTACAGAGAATGAAAGTAGGCGAATTATTTGTAAAAATGAGCGTAGATATGTCCGGGTTTAGGAATGACCTGGATAAATCGAGGAAATCGGTGGAAGAGTTTGGTAAGCGTACTGAATCGACGTTTGCCAAGATCAAAGAAGGAATGAAGCTTGCTTTTGGCGGAGCGTTGGGATTCGCCGGATTTGAAGGCATTAAGCAGACAATAAGCGGAATTATTACATCAACGGCAGACTTTGAGCAGGCGATGACAAAGGTAAAGGTTCTGTCTGGTGCTTCAGCTGACGAGATCAAGAAACTCGGAGAAAGCGCAAAGCAATTGGCTCCACAGATGGGCTTTACTGCACAGCAGGCAGCTGACGCGTTGGCTGAATTAGCTGCTTCAGGATTCAACGCCACACAGATGGCCGATATGCTTCCCGCTGTTCTTAGTGCTGCGGCTGCGTCTGGCGAAGACTTAGGACTAGCTAGCGAACTAGTTGCAGGCCAGCTTCATTCCTTTGGAATGCAGGCACAACAGGCGAGCCATGTTGCTGACGTATTAGCGCAGGCAGCGAATATTTCAAGACTTAATCTGCAAGACATGAACTATTCATTGAAATATGCTGGGCCTGTGGCTCATGCGGCTGGAATATCCTTTGAAGAACTATCCGCAGCTCTGGCCATCATGTCAAACAATATGATTGAGGGCGAGCAGGCAGGTACTACGATAAGGGCCGCACTATTGCGTTTGGTCGATCCGCCAAAAGAAGCGAAAAAGGCATTGGATGCTTTAGGTATTTCCATTTCCGATCAGCATGGAAAGATGCGCCCATTGGTTGACATTATTGGACAGTTGCAAACCAAACTAAAAGATGCTACGCAACTACAACGAGAGCAAGCATTGTCAATGATCTTTGGGACTGACGCTATGTCCGGGATGCTGGCACTAGTCAACACTGGTCCTGATACGCTGCGAAAGTTTACAGATGAATTAAAAAACAGTGACGGAGCTTCCAGAAAAGCCGCAGAAGCCATGCAGGATACATTAGCTGGTAGCTTGAAGAAATTAAAAGCTCAGTTTACTGAACTTGGAAAAGTTTTAGGAGATTCTGTTTCCCCCACAATTAGATCCATTGCAGACCATATACAAAATGTAGTTAAATGGTTCAATCAACTCAATCCAACGTTGAAAGAAGCAATTGCTAAAACCACAATTTTTTCAACCGTATTCGCTCTCTTAGGCGGAATAACCGTTAAATTTATTATGGATATTCCACGTTTGGTTGAAGGTTTGGGGTACGTGAAAAAGGCTATAGATCTTGTTGGGGCCGCCATGAAAAGTGCTTTTGGCTGGATAGGGATTCTAGCTCTCGCAACAGGTTTGTTGTATGAAGCATGGGTAAATGACTGGGGTGGGATTCAAGAAAAGACAAAAGCAGTAGCCATATATATTCAATTGGCGTTTAGAAATATGGCAATAGGTATTAGCGAGATGTGGAATGAGTTATCTAAGGTTGTATGGGAAAATGTTAATAAATTGTTGAAGTGGATAAAGCCAGTGGTCGATGTTTTAGGCCATGTAGCTCCAGGAATTAGTGATTTGTATAACAAAGCTTTATTTGCTTCATCTGAAAAAGTTCAAAATGTAACATTAAATCTGCAAAAACTTCGCCAAGAAGCCGAAATTACGCGGGAACAGCTTCAAGTAGCAGCGAACGGCATTAACTATGCGTTTAGCGGACTGAGCGCTTCCCCTAAACATGATGGATTCGGAGATTTCCGAAAACTGGTAGACGAGATGATGTCAAGCGCTTCCAATCTACCTGATTTTTCTGAAGGCGGAAGCGGGTTGCCGATTGATTTCAGCAAGCTGGGGGATAGTGCAGAAGAAGCGGGAAAAAAGGCTAAAAAGGCCGCTGAAGATACAAGAGCTGCATGGGAAATTGCAATTGATACTTTGCAGTCTAAATTACAAATTCTCAAGGCTAAGTATGATCTCGTCACTGCCACTATGGGCGTTAATGTATCTGAGTCCGAGAAATTATCTACACAATTAAAGTATTTAAACGAAGAATATGAAATTCAACGTCAGATCGTTGATAAAGCTAGGCAAGGCTACGAACAGATGTTAGCGACTAAAGGCGAGAATGCAAAAGAGACGTTAGATGCTTCGCAAAAATACGCTCAAGAAGCAAAGTCACTATCCGACTTGGCTAATCAGATTTCCGAAACTAACTTGGCGTTGCAACAGCAGGCATGGATTACTGAGCAAGTCAAAACGCGCATGGAAGAATTGGAGGCCAAACAAGAACTTCAGTTAGCGCGTTTAGACGAATCGGCAGGAAAGTTACAAGAACTTCAAGTGGAATTAAGTCAGTATAATGAAAAATTACAATTGCAAAAGGAACTTGTCCAATCATTGGAGCGAGAATATCAAGCGTCGATCAACGTCAAAGGAAAAGACGCAGAGGAAACGAGAAAAGCATATAGCGAATTATTGAATGCGCAGACAGAAGAGGCAAAGCTTGAAAAACAAATTCGACAAACGAATCAGTCGATTAAAGAACAGATTGCCCAGTTTGATAACCTTATGAATCAGGTTCACGACACAGCACAGAAATATAGGAATGATTTGATTGCCGCACAATATGAATACCAAAAGAAGGTAAATGAAGTCAACCAACGTCTAATAAGCGATATCCAAAAAGCAAATGAAGACTATCAAAAGGCCGTTGAAGACCGGGCTAAGACGTTGCGTAATTTTGTGGGATTATTCGACGCTGTTACGCCGAAAGAAGTAAGTGGACAAACTCTTTTGGAGAACTTGCGGAGCCAGGTAACGACGTTTGAACAATGGCAGGCGAATCTTGCCGCATTGTCCGGACGTGGAATTGATCAAGGATTGGTTAACGAACTACGGTCAATGGGGCCACAAGCAGCCGCAGAGATTGCCGCGTTGAATACGTTGACCGATGCTCAGCTGTCTGAATATGTGTCCCTTTGGCGTAAGAAAAATCAAGATGCGAAACAAGAGGCCACAAGTCAACTATCTGATTTGGCGATTCAAACGCAGGTTAAAATCGCCGAACTACGCAGCCAAGCAGCCGCACAGCTAGAGCAATATAAAGCCGAATGGACGCAAAAGACGCAG
Source organism: Kyrpidia sp. (assembly GCF_023512215.1). Taxonomy (NCBI): domain Bacteria; kingdom Bacillati; phylum Bacillota; class Bacilli; order Caryophanales; family Alicyclobacillaceae; genus Kyrpidia; species Kyrpidia sp. Next base: position 89,170 of record NZ_JAILZZ010000008.1, read on the forward strand.
GAGATTAAGGATAATACAATCAAGAAGTTGCAGGAATTAGTCCAACAGGCCGCAGAGCAAGGCCGGGATATGGTCACTCGTCTGGCCAATGCGATTACAGCAGCCATGCCGCAGCTAGCACAGGCGATGCAAGGGCTTCCCGGTTTTACGTCTTCTAACGGAACAGATCAAGTAAAGCAGGCACAGGCACAGCAGGCAGGAGTAGTGACAGCAGCGGTACAACAAAAGCAAGGTGTCATTGACGCGACTGTTCAGATGACACAAAACGTCATTCAGACGTGGACGGACACTAACGCACAGCTTTCAAATAAGACGGAAGAAATCAAGACCAAGTTAATCACGTCCTGGCAATTCATTCAACAGCAGCTGTCTACGTTGTGGCAAAAGATGTTTGCTGACGTAACTAAAACTTGGAATCAAATTCGAGGAACGTTGTTCGACATTACGAATCAAATTCAAGTCCGATTTGAGGGACTTGTTAACGCTTCGACACATTGGGGCGTCAGTCTCATGTCGAATTTTATTGCCGGGATTCAAAGTCAGTTTAATAGGCTACGTGAAACACTCGTATTTATGACTATGATGGTAGACAGCTACATGCCACACTCCCCGGCGAAGGTTGGGCCTCTATCGAGGTTGGACGAATGGGGACCGTCATTAGTCGGAACGTTTGCTGACGGTATCCGAAACAGCTTGCCGAAGCTGGAGAGTGTAACAGTTAGAATGGCTGCACTAAGTCCGGCAGCGTTAGGGCCGTCAATTAGTAACGTGAATAATACGTCTAATTCGGTAAACGTTAATATTGATAAAATCGAAATATCAACAACCGCAAAAGATCCGAAAGAGATATACGAATATTTCAAAAGCGAATTAAAACGTGATTTACGAAAGAATGGAGTTACGTTTTAATACTGACGCCGGGGGGAAATTATCCCTCGGTTATACATAATTCCAATCGGAATACTTTTAAATAAAAACGAATGATACGGAAAATTACGTATTACTAGGGCCTCCTATCGTTCCACGATACGGAACAGTAATAAGTAGGAATTATTACGATTTACAAAAACAATTAGATAAACATCTAAATATGTACATGTGCAGGCATGATGTGATATGATATTGATGATTTATTATTGCTCATTTAAAAGAGCGTTGAACGTCAGGCAGTAGTGTGTAGCTGCGTATGAAGGGTGAGCAATAGGTATGAGTAGACGTATACAGATGGAGTGTGGAGGACGTGAAGAGGCGTTTGTGGAGTGTGAAAAAGCGATTTGAAAAAGAGTTAAAAACGTTTGATAATTTATCCACTGCCGCGTCCGGGGCGTACACACTTTCGAAAACTTAAACTCGTCACAATTGTCGAATACTGAAAACAATACACAAATCGCAATAGTTTAACATGGGAAAATGCACCAGTCCGATAACAGTCCTTATGTAAACTATTCAAATGTAAAAAACGTTGATATGACGCGGGTTTTTCGCGTTGGAATTTAATGGAAGGCGATTAGGGCGCTACTCCTGCATGTTTATGCGATGTATTCATGGTCTCATACGCGCAAGAGGCAGGATATGGAAGCCGTTTGCTTACAAATTTGAATTGTGTGAATTTTTATCACTTGCTTATTGATTAGTCGAAATAGTCAGACGATACCCCCCAAGCGGGAAGCGATCTGCCCGGGGAGTGACCTCTGAAAATTACTTACAATTTTTGAAATGTCCGGGTCTCATCTCCACATATGATTAGCGTTAAATCCCACTTGACGTACCAACAAGACTTTGCGTATAATGTACAACGTCACGATCAAAAAACAACATGGCTGAACAGCGGAAAGCGGAAAAAACGCAGGCGCAATGCGGATGAACGTCTAGAGGACGATTCAGGTTCTTGTGGCCGCAAGGTCGTGGGGGTTCAAGTCCCTTCGTCCGCACCATGCGGAAGTAGCTCAGGGGTAGAGCATCGCCTTGCCAAGGCGAGGGCCGCGGGTTCGAATCCCGTCTTCCGCTCCAT
>NZ_JAILZZ010000108.1:0-2999 GCF_023512215.1 Kyrpidia sp.
TAGGCCTGTTGGAACCGGATCATGTTCGCCATCTCCTCGTCAATGGATACCCCGGAGACCGACTGACGTTTGCCGTCGAGCTGCTGCACCAGGACCTCCTGGTTGGCCACCTGGCGCTCGGCCTCCTGGCTCTGCACCCCGAGGCCGCCGATCACCGCCTGAAAATAATCGTCCAACGTGCCGTTGGTCAAGGGGGTGGCCACACCGAGCCCGGTGTAATCAATCTTCGCGTCCTTGATGTTGTTGACGGCGATCGCCAGAGTCCCGTCCCCGGCCAGGCCCGTTTTCGGGTCCGTGCCGCTCTGGGGGGCGGTGGTCAGGGACGCGGCGATGTTCCCCACGTCACTCACGATATTCGGCGCCACCGCAATGGTCGCTGCGGTGATCGGGCCGCCGTTCGGATCCGTCGACACAAAAAAATCGCCCCCGGGCCCGTTCAGGGAGTACCCCAGTCGGTGCAGGCCGTTCAGTCCGTTCACGGTCACCGTGGCCCCCTTGGGGATCGTGGCCACCTGGGTGCCGTCCGCCAGAGTGGTGGTGATCAGGTCCGCCGGCACCTGGTCCCCCTGTTTGAACTGACGCCCGTCCGCCAGGGTGACATCCACGGGGAAAGTCGGGGTGGCACCGCCCGAGCCGACCAAGGTCCAGTCCCCTGGCAGTTTGATCGTCATCTTCCCGTTCGCCAAACCGTTGGCAAAGGCATCCAATTGAGCGCGATAAGAAGCCAAATCCTGCCGTGCCTCAAGCAGACCTTTGAGTTCGCCGCCCCCAACGGTGAGGTTGTTTGGATCCAGGGCAGTGACGGTGCTGTTCTGGAGTACCGTCTGCCCGCCGATGGTGAGTGTATAGGTACCGCCCGACTCGGTGGCCTGGACGTCGACAAGTTGCGACAACTGATCCACCAAGTGGTCCCTCCGGTCCAACAGATCGTTGGGCTGGTCGCCCACCTGGCGGATCTCGGCGATCTGATTGTTCAGGGCCGCGATCTGGTTAAGGTAAGAATTGACCTCGGTGACCTTCGCCTGAAGGCTCCGCTGGAGGTCGGCGTCCAGATCGGACAACTGCTTGGCCGTCTGGTTCAACGTCTGGGCCACCGCAATCCCCGTTTGCTTGACCTGCATCCGGGCGGCGAGGTCATCCGAATTGGGGCCCAGCTTGCCCCAGGCATTCCAGAAATTCTGCATCACCGTGGCCAGGCCCGAATCCGACGGCTCGTTCAGAATCGCGGAAATTTTGTCCAAGGCATCCTGACGCACATTCCATTCTCCGAGATACTGATTCTGGTGGCGGTACTGGTCGTCCAAAAATTGATCCCGCAGCCGGGTGATCTGCTCCACCTGCACCCCGGTGCCGATTTGCCCGGGCGTCGCCGTTTTGTACAGAGACGGCATCTCGATGGGCGTGGAGGCGGCCAAATCCACCCGTTGCCGGGTGTAACCCGGGGTGTTGGCATTGTCGATATTATGGCTAGTGGTGTTGATGGCCGCTTGCTGGCCCCGCAGGCCCCGCACGGCCGTTTCCAATCCGAAAAATGTCCACAGCAACAGTGATTCCCCCTCACGCCCGGGTATCGAACAGCCGCGCCCCGCCCTGCGGCATTCCGCTCCTGGGCGGCACCGGTGCTCCGACAGGACCCCCTGCCGGACCGGGGCCGTAGGCGGACGCGCCGGCAAGGCCACCCGCCGCATCAGGGCCGTAGGCACGCACACCGTCAGGCGGACCGTACACTCCGACATCCTGCGCCGCGGTGATCACGTCGATCATCTGGCGCACGTAGGTCAGGGACTGCTCGGTCAGGGCCCGGTTCTGGCCGTTCACCCGCTCAAGCTCCGTCAGCACCCGGTCGAATTCACCGGCGATCTCCTCCATCCGCCGGCGGGTGCCCGGGTCGACCCGCTCGGCCACCACCGACAACCGAAGCTCCTCGGGCCGGATGCCCCACTCCCCGGCCAGCGCTTCCCCGATCTCCAGCCGACGGCGCTCGTGGGCGGCAATCCGCTTCATCCGCTCATCCATGGCCCGCACAATCCGATCGAGAGCCTCGATATCCCCGGCGACCAGCGCCTCCCGCTGACGCTGGCCATCCTCCACAAGACCCTGGTACTCCTTGAGCAGATCCTCCACCGTCCGCACGAGATGTTGTATCTTCTCATTCATCCCGCCCCGCCCCCTTCCCGATCCGCAGCCGCGGGTCCGGCGCCGGGCACGGCCTTCGGGCTATCCCCGGAAGGCATTGTGGGGTCAGCGGGCGCTCCCCCAAGCAGCCGGCCAGCCAGCGGGCCATCCCCAGAGCCAAGGGGTAGACCGGTCCCCTGCCCGGGCACCTGTCCCGAGAGGCGTGAGAGCCCCGGGCCGTCCTTCCTATCCCGACTCACCCGACGGGTGGCCGTCACCCAGTCCAGCATTCGGTCGGCCAAACGCCCGGGGTCCACCTGATACGTGCCCGCGGCGATCTGTTCCTTGAGCCGGGCGATCCGTTCCTCCCGGCTCTCCCCCGCCGGCGCCGCCTGAGACGTGCCACCTGCCGGACCGGCTCCGCCCGCCACCCGGCGATCCACCGCAGAACCGATCTCCGGCGCCCCGGCCAAGGCCCGGGCGGCCTCGGAGATGGCCACCTCGTCCCCTCCCCCGGGGGCGGGTCCCCGCTCTCCCGGCCCGGCCGGGGTCCGGCGGTTCCGCCACGTTTCGTAAACCTGTTGCCAGCCCGGCAAATTCCCGTCTATGCGCATGGTGAATCTCCCCTCGGCTCTCATCTGTCGCGCCGTGCGTCTGCTTCCGCCCCAGCCGCCCCAAGCACCCTGACACCGGCGGCCGCCGGCTCACCCCCCGAAGTGGGTCCGTCGCACCGACTCCTTTATCATAAAGATCGGCCGGGCCGGCACGATGTTAAGATCCCAGGGCGATCCCGGCCAAACGAGAGGTGCGACTGACCTGCACGAATTTTCGTTGTTTCCCTGGCGAGACTTGCGCTATACTGGGCCCAGAACGGTGAAATTCTC
>NZ_JAILZZ010000049.1:0-22232 GCF_023512215.1 Kyrpidia sp.
TGCGGAAGTAGCTCAGGGGTAGAGCATCGCCTTGCCAAGGCGAGGGCCGCGGGTTCGAATCCCGTCTTCCGCTCCATAAGTGGCGGCATAGCCAAGTGGTAAGGCAGAGGTCTGCAAAACCTTCATCCCCGGTTCGAATCCGGGTGCCGCCTCCAATCCCGGATTGTCCGAGCACTGAAACGGTGTGGGCCGAAAACTTGGCCATGCGGCAAGACTTGTTTCCAGTAGACCTTAAGTCTTGAACAGTTGATGAGGTTTTATGTTACGAATACCTTTTTTCCCGGAATCAGCATAGCGACTTCCTCAAAGGGGGTCGCTCTTTTCTATTATGGATGGTTTGGATGAACAGCTGTGTCTAGAAATCGGGAAAGCCAAAAAGAGGGCAGTCGGGAGGTGTCCGAGGTGAGCTTGGATCCTAGGGTGCGCGAACTTTTGGACCAGATGGATTTTTCCGCGGTCACCCCCAAGGCGGGGGCCGATCCCGTCGCGCTTCGGGCCGCCCGGGCGGCGGCGGTGCGGAATCAGGGTCTGGCGAAGCGGCCCGGAATAAAGGCGGAAAATCGGGTTGCGAGCGGTGCTCAGTCAAGGGTCCCGGTTCGGATTTATTGGCCGGAGGGTCCGGGCCCGTACCCGCTTCTGGTGTATGCACATGGCGGGGGATGGGTTCTGGGGGATCTCGACGGGGTCGATGACACCTGTCGGGCCTTGGCGGAGTTGGCACAGTGTGTAGTCGTGTCGGTGGATTATCGGCTCGCGCCTGAGCACCGATTTCCGGCGGCGGTGGAGGACGTATTTCATGCTTTTCGCTGGGCCGTGAGGGAAGCAGCATCGATGAACGCCGATCCGAGAATGACGGCAGTGGGAGGAGACAGCGCAGGCGGGAATCTCGCAGCGGTGGTTGCCTTGCGGGCCCGGGATGAGGGAGGTCCAATCCCCGGGGCCCAGGTGTTGGTGTATCCCATTACGGATTATAATTTTCAAACTCGTTCCTACCAGGAAAACGGAGACGGGTATTTTTTAACTCGAGAAGGCATGGAGTGGTTCTGGGATCAATATCTGGCGCGCCCCGAGGATGGCCAGCATCCCTGGGCCTCACCCTTGAAGGCGGCATCCTTGGCAGGACTGCCGCCCGCCTTCGTTCTGACAGCAGAGTATGACCCTCTGCGAGACGAGGGAGAGTCCTACGCAGCCCGGTTGCAGGCGGAAGGTGTCGAGGTGACGTCGATACGGGTTGATGGCTTGATTCACGGTTTTTTTACAAATGCAGCATGGGCACTGCCCCAGCGGGAGGAATCCTTGCAACGGGCGGCGAAGTTTTTACGACGTGTTTGGACGCAGAAGACACGGGAGGACGCATGATGAGATTGGTTACCGTATGCAATTCAAACGGAGAAGAACTGGCTGTCCGATTGAACAACCGGGTGTTGCCCGTACGGGCCGTGAACGCCCTTTTGAGCACGGATTACCCCGCGGAAATGAGGATGCTGTTAGAAAGTGGACGTTTGCCCGATCTGGTGACCGACATCCACCGTCTTCAGGAGCAGGTCGGGTGGGTCGAAGCGTCTACCGCACTGTCGGATTGTCGCTTAGGGCCGCTGTACAGACATCCTCGCAAAATTTGGGGCATTGGTCTAAACTATCGCGAGCACGCCGGCGACCTGGGAGCGACTCCCCCCATGGAAGAACCGGCCAGTTTTATGAAAGCAGACACCACCATCATCGGACCGGGCGACGAGATCCTGCTGCCGCCGCAGTCTGACCGAGTGACGGCCGAGGCGGAGATCGCCGTGGTGATCGGTCGGCGGTGCAGAGACATTGCCCCGGAAGAGGCGCCGTCGGTGGTGGCAGGATTTGTGCCCGTGTTGGACATGACGGCCGAAGATATTCTGCAGAAGAACCCGCGATTCTTAACCCGAGCCAAGAACTTCGACACCTTTTTCAGTTTTGGACCGGAACTTGTGACGGTGGATGAGGTTGAGGATCTCGCGGGATTGAAGGTAGGCACTTATCTAAACAGCCGATTGCACAGGGAAAACGTGGTGGCCAATATGACTTTTGACCCGTGGTTCCTCGTTTCCTTTCATTCCCGGGTCATGACCTTTGAGCCCGGGGATATTCTGTCCACCGGAACGCCCGGCGCGGCAGTCATCCGGCCGGGGGATCAAGTGGAATGCCGGATCACAGGTTTTCTCCCCTTGGTCAATCCGGTGGGGCGGTACGAGCCGGCACCTTCAAAGGTATAAACTGCCCGTTGACACCAGTCCTGTTTCGTGATACAACAATATGCGTACCCCGTTTCCGGGCGACCGAGCGGCCCCGGGACAGAGGTGGGTATGACGCGGCAGTAGCTCAGCGGGAGAGCACCACCTTGACGCGGTGGGGGCCACAGGTTCGATCCCTGTCTGCCGCACCACAATCTTGTGCCCGTAGCTCAGCCGGATAGAGCGTCTGACTACGAATCAGAAGGCCGGGAGTTCGAATCTCTCCGGGCACGCCAGAGTTCCGCGCGTAGGCTGTACCTCGACGAGGGCGGCCTTTATTTTTTTAGATGGATACAAAGAATTGTCTGCGCCTCCGCCCAGCCGCCCGTTTGGTGTCCCTCAGCGAATTTGGAGGGCGCGGCGGGTCGACTTTTTGAGGAAAACTTGTAAGGCCATTTCGGAAGGCGGGACCGGAGGCGCGCTACAGTTTTCACTGTCTGTCTCACAGTGGCCTATGTACGGCCGATTTTATCCGTGGTGAGTGCGGGCCTGGAACTCTTTGGTCCATGCGCGGATTCGTGAGCACAAACTTTGAACGGCGTCGGCGATGCCGGTGGCTTTGGGTGGATTGGGATTGCCGCTGGTTCGGTGGTGAAACGCGATTTCGATGGTACCTTGTTGACCGAGGCTGACCAGGGCTCCGGAATGTTGAAAGAGGTGTAAGGGAGGTTCATCGCCTGCGTGGGCGCTCCGCAACGGGTCTGGCCTGAAACTCACCTGTAGTCGCACGGTGAGTTCGAGGTAGGCGAAGATCGGGGCGTCGTGAGCTGGGGTAATGGGATAATAGTGGATTCGCGCACTATATCCGGGCCCATCTGGAACGGAAAAACCAGTGTCCTGAAGTGAAGAGATCAGAAGATTCACGGTGTGTTGTACATCTTCGGAAAAAGGAAGGCGATGATTGAGACCGAATCGCCCCTCCAATTTAGAAGAAATCCCCATGGCGTCTTCCCCCCTTCGGTGTCATCCGCCAAGCCCTCATCTCTATCTTAATGCAAAAGTTGTGAAAAAAGAAAGAATAAATCATGGACGTGTTGGACACCCTCCCGGCCGGGTGTGTCCTGAGGCCCGCGGATGAGACCCGCATGTGGGGGTGCGCTCCGCCCGATGGCCGGAATCACCCTGCCTCCGGGCGGAACACCTCCGCAATCTGTTCAAAAGCCCAATCCAACTCTTCTTTTTGAATCACCAAAGGCGGGGCGAACCGGATGGTCATCTCGTGCGTTTCTTTGCATAAGAGGCCGCGGTCTTTCAACTTTTTGCAATAGGGCCGGGCGGGCGACGTCAATTCCAGGCCGATAAACAGTCCCCGCCCGCGGACTTCCCGGATGGCCGGGTGGTGGAGGGTTCGTAGTCGGACCAGAAAATATGCCCCGAGTTCTCGGGATCGTTCCACAAGGTTTTCGTCCTCGATGACCTGAAGGGCGGTGACAGCCACCGCTGCTGCCAGGGGATTGCCGCCGAAGGTCGATCCGTGGGAACCAGGTTCGAAAACTCCCAAAATGTCATGATTTGCGGCCACCGCCGACACCGGGTACACCCCTCCGCCCAGGGCTTTGCCCAGAATATAGAGATCGGGGGTGACATTTTCCCAGTCGCAGGCAAACCACTGTCCCGTTCGTCCCAGGCCGGTCTGAATTTCATCTGCAGCGAACACAATCCCATTCTCCGTACAAATCCGCCGAACCTCGCGAAGATATCCGTCGGGCGGGAGGATGATCCCCGCTTCCCCTTGAATCGGTTCGAGAAGCACTCCAGCGGTATGAGGGCCTACAGCTTGGCGCAGGGCCTCGACGTCCCCGTAGGGCACGACCCGAAAACCCGGGGTGAGGGGGCCGAACCCTTCCTGGTATTCCGGCTCCGAGGAAAAAGAGATCACAGTGGTGGTCCGCCCGTGAAAATTCCCGGCGGCGACAATAATTTCTGCCTGGTTTTCGGGGACGCCTTTGATTCGATAAGCCCAACGGCGCATGGCTTTGATGGCGGTTTCCACCGCTTCGGTTCCCGTGTTCATGGGGAGAATGGTGTCCTTATGAGTCAACTGGGCCAACCGTTCATAGAACAGGCCGAGCTTGTCATTATAAAAGGCCCGGGAGGTTAAGGTGATCCGGTCCGCCTGGGCTTTGAGGGCCTCGATGATTCGGGGGTGGCGGTGTCCTTGGTTGAGGGCGGAATAAGCGCTCAGCATGTCGAGATAGCGCCGACCCTCTACATCCTCCACCCAAACCCCTTCCCCTTTCGTCAATACGACCGGAAGGGGGTGGTAATTCCGGGCCCCGTATCGGTCTTCGCGTTCGATCATCGAGTTTGCGAGACTACCCACGTCATTCCCTCCTGAGTTTTCCCATTTTAAAAATGGCGGCCTGGGCAGGATCGCCCGATCAGTCCTCGTTGTGGTGTCGCTCCATCAGTATATTCTGCTCCACTACGCCTCATTTCCTCCGGGCTCCTACAGCGGCGGCGAGAAAGTTTCTATGACCGCGGCGGTTACATTCTACGGAAAATAGTACGATTGAACTATTGATGATTTCTTTCAGAACATTTATAGTACAATCATCCTAGTCCATTGTTTCCTCAACTTGATCTCAGTCTCCATCCTCGACGAAATTATAGGAAAGGAGGGCGTGGTGTGGCGATGCGCGAAGCTTTGGAGATGACGGCGGATCCCCTTTTGGAGAAGCTGGACGATGTCGAAGTGCAGCGGGCATTGGTTGCGCTGCTCGACAGACTTCCGGAGTTGGTCGCTATGATCGATGGGGTGGAACGGGCAGCCCATTATGTGCGAGCCGCGGCCTCCGATGAAGGCAATCTCGAACGCTTTGCCGAGGCGATCCGCGAACCGGTTGACATGGTGAGTCAGAAGATTCGGCCAATGTTAGACGGCCAGGATATGCTGGAGGCTGCGACGGTTTTGCCAGCGTGGCTTCGTCTGATGACCGAGATGGCTCATTCGGCGGACGCCATCTCCGCCGGGCTCAAAACGTTACGCCAACTGGAGCAGGCGGGGTTGCTCCGGGCGTTGCAGGCGTTGGGGGATGCGATTCGCCCGGGCGTTTTGGACGACTTGGTCCAAGTGGTCGGGCGTTCCATTCGGGAAGCTGATCAGGATACGACGGTGATTTCGGTGTTTGGCATTCTGCGCATGTTGAAAGAGCCGGCGGTGCAGCGCCTGCTGCGGGTTGTGTCTACGATGTTGCGCAACTTGGCTGAAAACCAAAAAAGTTGAGAACAATATCACCGCACTTGTCTGATTGTAGGCACCTTTACGGATCATCGATCTATCCATAGGGGGGAATCACGTGGGACTGACGTTATTTTGGTTGCAGGCCCAGGCGTGCAGCGGCAACACCATGTCATTGCTCAACGCCGAAGAGCCGGATTTGACGGAATTCATCACCCGTTACGACGTGGATGTGTTGTACCATCCCTCCCTATCGCCCATCTGGGGGGAGCAGGTGCACCGATTGCTTCGCCAATTGGCCAATGAAGAAATCAAGCTCGATATTTTCGTCGTGGAAGGGGCCATTCCCCTTGGGCCGAATGGGACGGGGTTGTACAACACCTTTGCCGACCGCCCCATTAAGGATATCGTGCAGGAACTGGCGGCTGTGGCGGAATACGTGGTGGCGGTGGGCGATTGCGCCACCCACGGGGGATTTCCGGCCATGGATCCGAATCCCACCGATGCCGTGGGGCTTCAATACTTAAATAAACAGCACGGGGGTCTTCTCGGGGCCGAGTATCGATCCCGGGCGGGGTTGCCCGTGGTGAACATCACCGGCTGTCCGGCTCATCCGGACTGGCAGTTGCAGACCTTGATGGCTATCGCCGAGGGGCTCGGGCCGCTCCTCGAATTGGACGAATATGCGCGTCCACGGGCCTTCTATGGAAAGATGACCCACACGGGGTGCACCAATAACGAGTACTACGACCACAAACATTCCGTAAAGAGTTTCACGCAACAAGGTTGTCTCTTCTTTGACAAAGGCTGCCGGGGACCGTACACGCATTCGGACTGCAACGTGCGGTTGTGGAATCGGCAATCGAGCAAGACCCGGGTGGGATCACCGTGTCTCGGATGTACGGACATCGGGTGGCCCAACGAGAACTATTCGGTGGAGCGGCCTTTTTATAGCCGGGAGCAGTTGACCCCGATGCGGGAAGATTCCCGGGTTCTGCCCTATGGCCTCGGGAAGATCTTCAGTTATGTGGCGACTCCGGCGGAACTGGAAGAGCGAAAGGTGCTCTTCAGTCCTGAGGTGGATCGTCGGCCCCAAAATCTGGTGGGGATTGAAGAGATCAAGGTGCTGAGCGACTGAAGGAATTGCGAAAGGCTATCGATGAATCGATAGAAGGGGAGGATGTCCGTGGCGGAAGGAGCCCAGATGTCGGCGGCAAAAACAAAGGGGCAGCAACGAATTCGGATCAGCCCGGCCGGTCGGGTGGAGGGCGATCTGGATTTTGAAGTTGACATTAAAGACGGCCGGGTCACCCGAGCTGAGGCCCGGGCGGTGATGTTCCGGGGGTTCGAAAAGATCCTTAAAGGGAAAGATTCATGGCTCGGCATTACCATGACGCCCCGGATTTGTGGAATCTGCGGGATCGGGCACATCACCAGCGCCGTCAAACTGGTGGATATGGCCAGCGGCAACGGGATCGGCGGGGTGGACCTACCGATTCAGGCCCGGATCGTGCGCAATATCGTCGGATCGACGGAGAGCCACATGAGCGGGATCCGGCATCATTGGTTGCTGTTCGGGCCGGATATGGTCAACGAAGCTTACTCCGGGTGGAGTGAGTACGAGAAGCTCAAGGAGCGCATGCAACCCTTTACAGGGACCTCGTACCGAGCCGCGGTGGCCTGGTCGAAAAAGGTCGTGGAAATCACCGCGATTTTTGCCGGTCAACAGCCGCATCCCGCCTCCTTTGTCCCCGGCGGTGTGACCAGCAGCCCGACCCTTGGGGATATCACCAAATCCCTGGGCATTTTGCAAGATGTCCGGGAACATTTTATCGAAAAGCATATTTTGCACGGGAAATTAGAGGATTACCTAGCGATCCGCACTTGGGAGGACCTCCAGGAATGGCTCGGCCGCGGGGATCACGAAGACAGTGACTTGGGGTTGTTCATCCGGCAAGCCCTGCATTTCGGCTGGCACACCTGGGGCCGGGGAACGGGGTATTTTCTGGGGTACCCCTCTTACGAGACGGAGCCGGGCCAGTTTTGGTATCCGGGTGGTTTGTACTCCAGCGCCTTCATGTACAATGGCACGTACGAGCCCGTGGGGGATCCGCTGGAGTTCCAACAGCAGATCATGGAGCACCACGCCCACTCCTTCTATCAGGGCGAGGGACCGTTCCACCCGTCCCAGGGGCAGACCGAGCCGATTGCTGATCTCCAGAATCCGGGGGACAAATATTCCTTTGCCAAGGCGCCCCGGTTCCGGGGGCTGGCGGTGGAGGTGGGACCCTTCGCCCGGTTGCTCACTCAGGGAGATCCCCTGATCCGGGATATGGAGAAAAAACTTGGTCCCAGCGTGTTTTTGCGCCAGTTCGCCCGGATTCACGAAATTATGACCGGGCATGTGGTCATTCGGGATTGGATTAAATCCGTTCATCCTAAAGGACCCTTTTACCGGGAAACGCCCCGATTGGTCAAAGATGGGATGTTTTTCGGCTGGCACGAGGTGCATCGGGGAGCTTTGGCCCACTGGGCGGAATTCAAAGATAACCGGATCGTGAACTACCAGATCATTGCACCGACTACCTGGAATATCGGACCCCGGGACGCCTTGGATCAGCCCGGAGCCGTGGAGCAGACGGTGATGGACATCCCGGTGGAGGACCCGACCAATCCCGTGGGCTTGCAGCATGCCCTGCGGTCTTACGACCTGTGCCTGGTCTGCACGGTGCACGCCGTGCAGGGCGGCCGGGAGGTCCAGCGGTTCACCTTGGGGTTGTGAGGGGTCTAAAGCGAGGATGTTGCAGCCGATCCACATGATCTTCTTGGGCAATCCCTTGTGGGGAGATGACGGGGCGGGGACATACCTGCTCCGTCGTTTCTCTCGTCTTCGGGAATCCCGGGGGAGTTTGTCTCGTCAGGGTCGACCCGTGGTGCTGATCGATGGGGGAACGGGGGGATTGAATTTGCTTAATGCCTTCGATGGGGCCGGACGCATTGAGGTGTTCGATGCGGTGCAGAGTGGGGGGCACCCTGGGGAGGTGTACCGGATTCCGGGAAGGCAGGTGGAGTTCTGGCCGGCCCGGTCCTCCCACGATTTCGGCATTGAGCAGGTGATTCGCCTGTACTGCGAGATCAGCCCGGATCCTCTGGATCTCGATGATATCGTACTCTATGGGATTGAAGTCAAAGGCCTTGAGTTCGGGGAGTCCTTGTCGCCACCCGTCCAACAGGCCTGCGATCGATTGTTCAACCGCCTCGTGGAGGAGCTTGATCCGTGAAGAAAGACACATGGCATGGGTGGGTGGAAGAGTATCTCGCCGGGGGGGCGTTTGCGGAGGGATACGGAAGGCCGGAGCGAACGGATGAAGATGGGGCAAGGGTAAGGGCGCGGGAGACGCTAGGTGCTTGGCTGGCAGGACATGTTGAAGAGGTCGCCGGGGAGGAACCCGATCGGGGGAAGTTGCGCGAATCTGTTGAGGAGATGCTGTACCGATTGGCGCTCTCCGGGGCGGGGAGCGCGGAATTGGACCGGCACCTCGGGGTGCTCAAAGCGTTCTCCGCCTGGTGCGTTGCCGCGGGAAAGTTGCCCTTCGATTTTGCCGGTGACATTCCCTGGATAGGTGAAACGGATCCCGGACTTGTCGCGCATATTCGCGGAAAATGGGCTTTGAACGATCGATTTTATGGCATCGAGGAGAATGGTTGAAAGGAGGGATTCGGGATGTGTTTGGCAGTACCGGGGCAAATCCTGTCCATCGAAGGGGAAGGGCGCACGGCCATGGTGGACATGGGCGGGGTGAAGCGCCGGGTGAGTCTGGAGCTTTTGGACGATGTCCGGGTGGGTCAATATGTGCTGGTGCACGTAGGGTTTGCCCTCCAAACGATCGACGAGGCCGAAGCCCGGGAGACCCTTGAGATGCTGGAAACGTATTTTCGAGAGGAGTTGGAGGCGGAGACGGGAGGAGGTGATCCGAGGGGATGAAGTACGTCGACGAGTATCGGGACCCGGCGATGGCCGAACATCTGATCGAGGAGATCAGAAGACTGGCTGAGGAGCCGATTTCCATCATGGAGATCTGCGGCGGGCACACCCATGCGATTTTTCGCGCGGGGATCGACCAAGTGCTGGAGCCGCAGATTCGTTTTCTGCACGGTCCCGGATGTCCGGTATGCGTGACGCCCATTGAAAAAATCGATCGCGCCATTGCCCTGGCCAGGCGACCGAAGACGATCATCGCCACCTACGGGGATATGTTGCGGGTGCCGGGGTCTGAGTCGACACTCCTGAAGGAGAAGGCCAAGGGCGCCCAGGTCAAAATGGTCTATTCCAGTCTTGATGCCGTGGCCTTGGCGGAAAAACACCCGGACTTCGAAGTGGTGTTTTTTGCGGTGGGGTTTGAGACGACCATTCCGGCCAATGGCTTCAGCATTTTGCGCGCCCGGGAGCTGGGCCTTCGGAACTATTCCGTGTTGTGTAACCACGTTTTGGTTCCGCCGGTGATCCGGTTTTTGCTGGAGGATCCGGATGTGCAAATCGATGCTTTCATCGGCCCCGGTCACGTGGGGACGGTGGTGGGCAGTGAAGATTACCGGTTTATTGCAGAAGAGTTTGGCCGGCCGGTGGTGATCTCCGGCTTTGAGCCCAACGATATTCTCCAGTCGGTGTACATGATTCTCAAACAGCGCCAAGAAGGGCGTCGCCAAGTGGAGATCCAGTACTCCCGGGCGGTGAAGCCCGAGGGCAATGTCCGGGCCCGGGCTGTCCTCAACCGGATTTTTGAGCCCGTGGATCAAGAGTGGCGGGGCATCGGGACGATCCCTCGAAGCGGAATGGCGATCCGGGAGGAGTTTCGGGACTACGATGCGGAATTTAAGTTTCAATCGGCGCTCACCCTCTCCCCGGCCCAGGAATCCCCGGCTTGCATTTGCGGAGAGATCACAAAAGGTGTGAAAGAGCCCTGGCAGTGCGAATCCTTTGGCACGGCTTGCACTCCGGACAATCCCATCGGGACCTGCATGGTGTCTTCGGAAGGGACGTGTGCCGCTTATTACAAATATCAGTTTCTAAAACGGGCGGCAGGAGGGATGTTGGGCTGATGGAGGAACGACGGACGCCACCTCGGGCGCATACCCTTCCGGAAACCATTCAGTTGGCTCATGGAACCGGGGGGCGCCTGACCCACCAACTGATCGAACAATTGTTTCTGGAATATTTTAGAAATCCATACTTGGAAGGGATGAATGACCAAGCGATTCTGCCCGGAGAAGGGGGGCGCTTGGCCATGTCCACGGACGCTTTTGTGGTGAAACCGTATCGTTTTCCCGGCGGCAATATCGGCGACCTGGCCGTCAATGGCACGGTGAACGACCTGGTGGTCGGGGGAGCGACCCCACTTTATCTGAGTGCTTCGTTTATCTTGGAAGAAGGGTTGCCGGTCCGGGATTTGGTTGAAGTGGTGGAGTCTATGGCAGCGGCGTCCGCGGTGGCCGGGGTGCAGGTGGTGACCGGGGACACGAAGGTGGTGGAGAGAGGTTCTGCGGACGGGCTGTACATCACCACCTCCGGGATCGGTCGGATCCCGGAAGGGATCGACTGGGGACCGCACCGGATCCGGGAAGGGGATGTGGTGATCCTTTCCGGCAGTGTCGGAGACCACGGAGCCAGCGTGATGATCGAACGATTCGAGATGGAATTCGACACCCAGATTGAAAGCGATACCGCCTGTTTGCGGGATTTGGTGGAAGCGGTGCGGGATGTTCCCGGGATTCGCTGCATGCGGGATCCCACCCGAGGAGGGCTCGCGACGACCCTGAACGAGTTGTCCCAAAGCAGCGGGTTGAATCTGCGCATTCGGGAACGGGACGTGCCGATCCGGGATGAGGTGCGGGGGCTTTGCGAGGCCCTGGGGATTGATCCGCTTTATGTGGCCAACGAAGGGAAGCTCGTGTGTGTGGTGGCGCCGGAAGAGGCCGAGGAGGTGGTCCGGAGGATGAGGCGGGTCAAGGAAGGGCGCGAGGCGCGTATCATCGGGGAAGTCACCGGGGAGCTCCCGGGGTTGGCGAGCCTTGAGACTCTCTTGGGTGCGGTGCGGGTGTTGGATCTGTTGGCGGTGGAGCAACTGCCGCGAATCTGCTGACCTGGGGTGGAGGGGATGCACGAGCTGAGCATTGCGGAGAGCATCGTGACCATTGCTGCGGAAGAAGCGGCCCGCCTGGGTTCCCGGGTTCGGTCGGCGGTGGTTCGGGTGGGGCGGTTGGTTCAGATTGAACCTGAGAATTTGCTTTTCTGCCTCGGCATCCTGCGGGAAGACCGGGAGGAGACCCGGGGGGCGGAGTTCACTATTGAAGAGGAGTCCCTTCAATTGTTGTGTCGCGAGTGTGGGCATAAAACTGTGACTTCTGAGGTGGTTTTTGCGTGCGCTGCGTGCCGGTCGTCCAAGGTGGACGTGGTGGCCGGCGATGCGTTGGAGATTTTGTCCATGGAGGTGGATGTCGGTGAAAGTGGATGTGAACCGGAGTGTCCTGGAAGCCAATAATGAGATTGCGGAGCGGCTACGGGATACGTGGAGGAGCCGGGGCATTTTTGTGCTGAATCTGATCAGTTCACCGGGTTCCGGAAAGACCACCCTTCTGGAAAAGACGTTAGAAGGGCTAAAGGGGCGGATCAAGGCCGCGGTCCTGGTGGGGGACGTGCAAACGGACAATGACGCCCGGCGACTGGCGGGGCATGGGGCGGAGGTCAAGCAGATCGTCACCGGCGGGACGTGCCACCTGGAGGCTCACATGATCGAAAAGCACCTCGAAGCGGTGGACGGGGAAGACCTGGAACTTCTGATCATCGAAAATGTTGGAAACTTGGTCTGTCCGACCTCTTACGATCTCGGCGAGGACGGCAAGGTGGTGTTGGTCAGCGTGACGGAAGGTGAGGACAAACCGCTCAAGTATCCGGCCATCTTCCACAAAGCGAGGTTGGCGCTGATCACCAAAACGGACCTGGCTCCCCATCTCGACTGCGATCTCGAAGAGTTGCGCCGCAACATCACTGCGGTGAATGGCCAAATTGAAGTGCTTGAAGTGTCTGCCCGCACGGGCCAGGGGATGGAGGGCTGGCTGGAGTGGATTCTCACCCGGGCGGCAGAAAAACGTGGTGTGGCACCCCGGGAATCGGAGGAAGGCGCCCGGGCATGACCGAGAGGGTGCGGGTGACAGTGGCGGGGACGGTGCAGGGGGTGGGGTTCCGCCCCTTCGTGTACCGCTTGGCCTCGGAGATAGGGCTCACGGGAGAAGTGTGCAACCGGGGGTCCATCGTCACCGTGGATGTGGAGGGGTGCGGTGGAGATCTCGCCCAGTTTTTGCGTCGACTTCAGAGCGAGGCTCCCCCGGCAGCCCGGATCGACGATCTCGGGGTGGAACGACTGCGCCCAGTGGGTTACCCAGATTTAAAAATTGTATCGTCCGAGGACGGAGACCGGGTTTCGTTTGGTATTCCGGCGGATTTAGCGATTTGTCCCGATTGTCTCCGGGACATGGCGGAGCCAACCAGCCGCTACTATCGATATCCCTTTACGTCTTGCACCCAGTGCGGTCCCCGGTATACCGTGTCCAAGCGGCTGCCCTTCGACCGGGAGACCACGGTAATGGAGGATTTTCCGCTTTGTCCGGAGTGTTTGCGGGACTACCGGGATCCGGGCTCCCGAAGGTTTCACGCCCAGACCACCGCCTGCCCCCGGTGCGGTCCGGTGTTGCGGTGGATTCCAGGTGAGGGGGGCGAGGGCGAGAAGACCGGGGAAGACGCCTTGAAGGCGGCCAAAGATGTCCTTCGTTCCGGGGGTGTCGTGGCCGTGCTCGGAATCGGCGGGTTTCACCTGGCCGTGAACGCCCTGAATGAGCAGGCGGTTCGCCGGCTCCGGGTGAAAAAGCACAGACCTACTAAACCCTTTGCCGTGATGATGAGCTCGGAGGCGGTGAAGGTACACTGCGTACCCAGTGCTGGAGAATGGCAGGCGCTGACGTCGGCGGTGCGGCCGATTGTCCTTCTCCAAAAGCGCCCGGATTCGCCGGTGGCCGGCGAGGTGGCGCCCGGGATGGACCGGTTGGGCGTATTTCTCCCTTATACGGGGATTCAAGTGTTGCTCATGGAAGATGCGGATTTGTCCGCCTTGGTCATGACCAGCGGAAATCTCAGTGGGGAACCTCTTGCTTATGAGGTGGAAGACGGCCTGCGGCGCTTAGCTGGACTGGCGGAGGGATTTTTGGTTCACAACCGTCCGATTCTCCGGCCGGTGGATGATTCGGTTCTTTACGTGGACGGGGATGTCCCTCGGGTGATACGGCGGGGTCGGGGTATGGTCCCGGAAGGATTTCGGATTGGACGCGGGGACGAGGCTGCGCCCGTGGTGCTGGCGGTGGGCGGGGACCTCAAGAATGCCGTGGCGGTGGCGGCGAAGGGAAAATTATGGCTCAGCCCGCACATCGGGGACTTGGATTCGCCAAGGGCCCGGGAGGGTTTCCGACGCCAGATCGAATGGCAATTGGAAACTCTGGGGGTTGCCCCAGATGTGGTGGCTCACGATCTGCATCCCGGCTATGTCAGTACGGCGGAAGCCCTCGGGAATTGGGAGAAAACCTTGGGTGTCCAGCACCACCACGCCCATTTGGCGGCGGTCATCACCGAACACCGGGCGACGGGGCCAGTACTCGGCGTCATTCTAGACGGTACGGGCTATGGGGAAGATGGCGGAATCTGGGGCGGGGAGATGCTTCTTGGCGACTGTCGCTCGGTGCTGCGGATCGGGCATTTGGAACCCCTCCGAATGGTGGTGGGGGATCAGGGGACCCGGGAACCGTGGCGGTTGGTGGTGAATTATTTCTATGCTTTAGACTTGTGGGACCGTTGGGCGGACTTTGTGGTCGACCGGCTCGGCATCCCGGCCCGGAGTTTGGAGGCTTTGATTCGGGTGCTGAAGAGCCGATACCCGGGCTATCGATCTTCCAGTGCCGGAAGGCTGTTTGATGTGGTGGGAGCTTTGGAGAGCCGGAGAACGGAGGCGACCTTTGAGGGAGAGCTGCCGATGGGTTTGGAGGCACAGGTAGACCCGGGCGTCAAAGAGCGATACAATTTTCATATAACGGAGCGGGACGGCCGTTGGATGGTCTCGCCGGTGATCCTCGATGCAGTGTGTTTGGATTTAGCCGCCGGGCGACAGGATCGGGTGGCGACGAAGTTTCACCGGGGATTCGCGGCGGCGTGGGCCGAAGCGGCATTCCGGGCGGCGACGCGGCATGGTGTGTCGACGATCGCGGTGGGAGGTGGGGTTTGGCAGAACCGTTGGTTGTTGCGCTGGTTTGTGGAGGATCTAGAGAACCGGGGACTGCGGGTGCTCATCCCCAGGAGGTGGCCGGCGGGGGACGGGGGCCTGGCGGCCGGGCAGGCGGCTGTGGCTTTGGCCAAGTTGAGAGAAGGTGGAGGCTGAAAACTTAGGCCAAAAGGCCTCGATGGTGCCACGGGATGTGGCAACAACTAGGGGGTGAAGGAACCGGTGAATGTGGGCGCGAAAACGTTGCAGAAGAAAGGAAGTTGGCTAGGGTACGGGACGGCGGTGGCCGCGTTGCACGCGGCCGGGATCGCCAGCCTGGCGGCCGTGGTTCCTGCTCACCCCACCTTGCTGGGGCTGGGATTACTTGCGTATACCCTGGGCGTTCGCCACGCCTTCGACGCCGATCACATTGCTGCGATTGACAACACGGTTCGAAAACTCCTCCAGCAAGGAAGGAACCCGAGGGGAGTGGGGTTTTTTTTCTCCGTCGGCCATTCGACGGTGGTTTGCCTGATGGCGGTGGCGACAGCCTTGGCCGCGGGCTGGGCGATCCGGGCGATGCCGAGTCTACAAGCGGTGGGGGGCGTGATTGGGACCGCGGTGTCCGGGGGTTTTCTCCTGGTGCTCGGCGTCGTGAATCTCATGATTCTCATCCAAATTCTGCAGGTCTTCTTCCGGATGCGGAAGGGGGTGAACGAAGAAGGCCGGCTGGAAGAATTGCTCCACGCCCGGGGGTTGATCGCCCGGCTCGTCACCCCGCTCCTGCGGTTTGTCGGCCGCAGTTGGCATGTGTATCCGATCGGATTCCTATTTGGCTTAGGCTTTGATACAGCCAGTGAGGTGTCGCTCATGGCTCTCTCGGCCGGGGCCGGGCAAAGTGGCCTCCCCGTTGTCGGGGTTTTGGCGTTGCCCCTCTTGTTTGCCGCGGGCATGAGTTTATTTGACACGGCGGACGGTATTTTCATGTCGGAAGCGTACACCTGGGCGTTTCGCAATCCTGTGCGGAAGATTTATTACAACCTGACGGTGACAGGGCTAGCTGCGGCCGCAGCTCTGTTGATTGGATCGGTCGAACTCGTGCAGGTCGTTGCTTCCCACCTTCGCACGACAAGCGGATTTTGGACGCGGATTCAAGAACTGGATCTCGGATCCGTCGGCTATGTACTGGTGGTCTTGTTTGGGTTGGCATGGGCGTTATCCTATGGGGCATGGAAAGTGTTTCGCATTGAAGAACGGTGGGCTTTGCCTCAGGATAAGGTGCGGGATTGACGTTCGATGTCCCGGCCCCCTGGGGCCGGCGTCCCGGAAAGGGGGTGGGCCTCCCCCGGTGGGCGTGGTCGATTTGGCCCCCATCCTTGCGCATTCGACGGGGTTCTCGGTATAATGAACGTCGTACTGTCAGGATGCCGTGGGGGCGGGGGGCGGAATGAAGGGGAGAGAGCGGGGGATTTTTCGCGGTCTGGGCAGATGGATGCGGTATTACCTTCTGCGGCTGGTGCGGGTGCGGGACGAGCAGCGGCGGGTGCAGAAGGGGATCGCCTTGGGGGCGGTGATGCATTTTATCCCCACCCCGGGGATCGGCTTGGCGGTGGCCTTGATCATCGCGGTCTTTCTTCGGGCGAACAAGGCGGCCACCACCATCGCCAATGTGTTTGCCGCGCCGGCAGCGGTTCCCATGTGGTTCCTCAATTATTGGGTAGGCAAACTGTTTGTCGGGGCCAAGAACGCCGGCCACGTGGTGGATGTGCACGGCCAGGGGTTCGTGGCGATGTGGCATTGGCTCGCTTCCCAAGGCGTGGGCTTTTTCATCGGAATCGGCGTGAACATGGTGGTCGGATTCGCCATTCTGTATGTCGTTTCCGGGTGGGTACTGCGCCGGGCGGCCGCGAAGATTCAAAGCCGAAGGGCGTCTCCTTCTCCGGAGGGCAGACCGTGAAACACCATCGATTCAGATCCGAGTCGAGCCGGTGAAAGTTCTCTCTCACCCGTTGACGAGGGTCGGGCCCTCGTGATATAGTAGTCTTTGCCGTCGGAATGTAGCTCAGCTTGGTAGAGCGCACGGTTCGGGACCGTGAGGCCCAGGGTTCAAATCCCTGCATTCCGACCAGTGATGTCGAAGTGGCGGAATCGGCAGACGCGCACGTTTGAGGGGCGTGTGGGGAAACCCGTGCGGGTTCAAGTCCCGCCTTCGACACCATCGGGACGTAGCGCAGCCTGGTAGCGCGCTACCTTGGGGAGGTAGAGGTCGCGGGTTCAAATCCCGCCGTTCCGACCAAGTGCCCCAGGATGTTGGGGGCCCTGCGGGCCTATAGCTCAGCTGGCCAGAGCGCACGACTGATAATCGTGAGGTCAGTGGTTCAAGTCCACTTAGGCCCACCACACAGCGCCATCCCCTGGAAAGCGGGGATTGGCGTTTTTTTCTGCCTTTCTGGCGGAACCGGCGAAGTGATCCGGTAGGCGCGGATCGCCCGGGCCAGGGCTTCGGCCAAGCGTTGTCGATAAGCGGGGTCGAGGAGCGCCTGGCGGTCCGTCGGGTTTGAGAGATAACCCACCTCGACCAGGATGGCCGGACACGGGGCTCGCCGGAGCACGTGTAACGAGCGGTTTGGAAACACGATGGCCCGTCCCGTGATGCCGAAAAGCTGTTTCTTGGCCAGTTCGGCGAGCCACGCGCCGGCTGGATCATTCGCCTCGTGCAAGATCACGGCTCCCCGGGGGCCGGAGGCCGAGGAGTGATTGACGTGGATGCTCACAAACAGATGGGCTCCGCTTTCCCGGGCGATGCGGACCCGGTTGCGCAAATCCCGGGCGTGGCGGCTGCGAAGGGGGGATGGGTAACGATGACTCACATCTTCGTCCCGTTCCCGGGTCATCACCACCGGACATCCTTCTTTTAACAGGACATCCCGAAGTCGAAGCCCGATGTCGAGCACCAAGTCCTTCTCCAGGATTCCACCGACCGAGGTCCCCCCGTCGATGCCGCCGTGTCCCGGGTCGATCAATACGGGGCCACCTTCTTCGGAGAAGGCCTTGAGGGGAACCTGAGGAACAGTGACCTGGGTTTGTGTGGCAAGGCTCGCCGTGGGCACCATGGCCCAGGTGAGGACGGCTGTGAGAAGGGCAGTACAAATTCGCCAGCAACAGTTTGCCATTCAATTCCTCCGGGCATCGAATGATATTCTTAAGGTGCCGGGCAGGGCGACCTTTCATACCACGAGGTGATTGACGATGAAAATCGGGGCCAATGTGTCCATTGCGAAAACGGGTCTGCTGGCAGCGGTGGAGGAGTCCATCGGATACCGAGCCACTTCCCTCATGATTTACACCCGCTCCAATCGGGGGGGCCGGGCCAAACCCATCGAACAATTCCATCGGGATGAAGCCTGGGCGTTGATGAAAGAACACGGGATTGGCGATCCGGTGGTGCATGCGCCTTACCTGATCAATTTGGCCAGTCCAAAAGACGACACGTGGGAGTACGGAATCGGCCTGCTGCGGGAGGACATCGACCGCACCGCCTATCTTCAGATTCCTTGGATTGTCTTTCACCCGGGTTCCCATACCGGGGCGGGGATCGAATACGGCATCGAACGGATTGCCACTGGGCTCAACCGGATTCTGGATGAGGCGGCGGAGGGGCCGATGGTGCTCCTGGAGACGATGGCCGGAGATGGATCGAAGGTGGGCAGTCGCTTTGAAGAAATCGCGGAGATCATTCACCGGGTGGAACGTTCGGATCGCCTCGGAGTGTGCGGGGATACCTGCCACTGGTACAGCGCGGGATACGACATCGTGGAGGATTTTGACAAAGTCCTTTATACCTTTGACGATGTGATCGGCATTGAGCGCCTGAAGGTGTTTCATATTAATGACAGCAAAAACCCCTTTGACTCCCGAAAGGATCGGCATGCAAACATCGGGCACGGTTCCATCGGGGCCGAAGTGCTGCGGCGGATCTGCCACCATGAGGTGCTGCGGGACATGCCTTTGATCCTGGAAACGCCGGAAGGCCACTACGGAGAAGAAATTGCCTACCTGAGGGGAGAGACTGATGCGCTGCCTCAGATCGACTGATATCGAAGCATACGGGTGAAATGGGCTGGCGGCGTACGAGAACTTGGACCGGCTTGCTTCCCTTTCCGATTATTAGCCCCGGGATCGGGAGAAACTGGGGGAATGAAGAAAGGGAGGCAGTGCGGTGCGGCCGATCAATGCCGAATTGGACCGCGTCGTAGAGGAAGTGAACCAAACTCTCGGCGTGGGTGTAAGTTTTGACGTCCTGTACCGGCCCATCGATTTCTCTGGTATGCGCCTGGCCGTGTACGGCTTAAACGGATTTTTCCAGAGTTTATTCGTGTTTGACATCGTCAAAGCGGTGGAAAGGGTCGCCCAACGGCTGGCGGAAAATAAAGTGCACGGAACCAAGGCCCTGGGAGATGCGATCTACGCTGAACTGCCTTTTGTTCAGGTCGATCGGACCAAGGACCTCGAAAAGGCCTTGATCAACATCATGTCCGGGCCCATCGCCATTTTTGTCGATGGGCAATCCGAGGCCATCCTGGTGGACACCCGCCTCTATCCGGCGCGAAACCCGGATGATCCCGCCGTGGAGCGGGTGGTTCGAGGCCCGCGGGATGGATATACCGAAACCCTGGTCACGAACGTGGCCTTGACGCGCAGGCGGTTACGGGACCCCGGGCTTCGCTTCGAGTTGCATCAGGTGGGACAGCGTTCGAAGACGGATGTGTGTTTGGTCTACATCAACGACATCGTGAATCCGGATCTGTTGGCCGCGGTTCGGAAGAAAATCCAAGGGATCCGGGTAGATGGGATCCCGATGGCGGAACAGTCGATCGAAGAGTTCCTCATCGACAACAAATGGAACCCCTATCCCATGGCCAGGTATACCGAACGGCCGGATGTGGTGGCGACCCATCTGTTACAGGGGTATATGGCCATCTTCGTGGACACGTCTCCGGAGGTGATCATTCTTCCCACCACCTTTGTGGACCACGTGCAGCACCCGGAGGATTACCATCAGACTCCCCTCAGCGGTACATATATGCGATGGATCTTGCTGCTGAGCGTTATTTTGTCGGTACTGCTGCCTCCGGTGTGGCTGGCCCTGATCCAATTGGCCCCGTCGATGCCTGCGCTTCATTGGGTGGTACCCCATAAGGAGAGCTCTATTCCGATCTGGATGCAAATGGTCTTTGCTGAGATGGGTATGGATATTCTTCGTCGGGCGGTGATCAATACCCCGATGCCACTGGGCAACGCCCTCGGCATCGTGGCCGGCGTCATTTTTGGCCAAACCGCCGTGACCGTAGGGCTTTACAGCGCCGAAGTCATGGTGTTCATGGCCGTCACCTTTGTGGCATCCTTTGCGACCTCCAGTCCCGAGCTTGCCGCCGCCAACCGCCTGGTCCGAATGATGCTCCTCATCCTGACCACGCTGATCGGTC
Source organism: Kyrpidia sp. (assembly GCF_023512215.1). Classification (NCBI taxonomy): domain Bacteria; kingdom Bacillati; phylum Bacillota; class Bacilli; order Caryophanales; family Alicyclobacillaceae; genus Kyrpidia; species Kyrpidia sp. The sequence continues at coordinate 20,228 of NZ_JAILZZ010000049.1, forward strand.
CGTGGGGGTGCGTCGTTGGCATCCTCGGTTGGTTTGCGCTTCTCGGGAGGAGCCGATCCTTTGGAGTCCCGTACTTTTGGCCGATCCTGCCCTTTCATTTTTACGGATTCAAACAAATGCTCGTCCGGGAGCCCTTGCCAGATATTAAGACGCGGATTTCGGCTTTACACCCCGTGGACCCCGATAAGCGGACGGGATGAGGCGACCAGAACCCAACTCTTTAGGCAAAGTCTTCCGATAGGCGTCAAAGAGTGCTCCGGCGATCCGGCGGTGTCCGGCCACCGTGGGATGAACGCCGTCGCACAGCCACCCCTGAGAGGCTCCGGGCAGGATCTCCTGCAGGTTGATAAACTCTACGCACGGTCCGGCGACCCGGGCGGCGTACTCCCGGTTCAGGCGCCGGATCAGCCACTCCGTCGTGCGAAAGCCCCGCCAAGACGCCGGATAAGGATTATAAAAGCCGAGAACAAATACCCGGGCGGAAGGGGCGTGCCGCCGGATCTCCGCCATGAGGGCAGCGGTGGTGGGCCAGAGCTGCTGGACAGCTCGTACATAACTGTAGGGATTGCGGTGACCGGTGATGAGCCGCCGCAAGAGGTCATTGCCGCCAATCGACAGGGTGATGCAGTTGGCCGACGCCAGCCGCTGGGCGAATCGGTTTCTCACCAAAGTGAGCAACTCGCCGCTGGTCAACCCGGAGATGGCCAGATTTTCCAGGCGGCAATCCGGGCTGTGGCGCAGGTGGCGAAACAATACGTTGGGATAAGCCGCCCCCTCGGGCACGCCTTTGCCTGCGGTGATGGAATCTCCCAGGGCGATGTAATAGAGGGGTTTGGCGTTCATCGGCGAACCTCCTCTGGCGGCCGCTGTTTCGAGCCCGACGCGTTCGTTCTTATCGCGTAAAAATGTGCCGGCCGATCTGTTTAATTTGGGGCCTGGACCAAATCCAACGGGAGGTGGCGGTGGCCGGGTTAAAATAGTAAATCGCTCCGCCGGTGGGATCCCACCCCCGGATGGCGTCCAGGGCCGCTTTTCTGGCCTCGCTGTCCGGAGTGAGCCATATCTGTCCATCCGAGACGGAGGTAAAGGCCCCGGGTTGAAAAATGATCCCCGGGATGGTGTGGGGGAAACGGGGATCTTCCAGGCGGTTGAGGACTACGGCCGCGACAGCGACTTGGCCGACGTAGGGCTCTCCCCGGGCCTCCCCGTAGACCAACCGGGTTAACAGATCGATGTCCCGGGCGGAAAATCGCCCCACACCGGTGGCCGGCGGGGCCGAAGTTTGGGCGGGGGCCGGTCGGTATCCCCGGGACCTTTGCACGAGAGCCGCTTTGGTGGCGGGACCGGCGATCCCATCCACTCGCAGACCGACATCGCGTTGGAAATTTCTCACGGCCCAATAGGTCTGCCATCCGAACACCCCGTCGATGGCTCCGTGGTAATAGTTCACGTAGCGGAGCCGGCCTTGCAGCTCCGTCACGTCCGCACCCCGACTGCCCCGCATCATGTTCCAGTTCCAGTTGGCGAACCCTTGAGCGGAAGGGGCTACACTCCCCCATAAACAAAGGACCGCGATGAGGATCGCGGCCGCGAAATGAATGGCTCTGCGCACGGTCCCGACCTCCTTCGTCGATTAATCTGAACCGAAGGAGGCGAGGTCATACGGAACCCCGTCAAAGGAATCGCCGGGAACTGGGATTAGAAAATATGTGGCTGTTCCCGCTCCTGTTTTAAGATTTCAACGGCCTCCCGGAATCGCTGGGAGTGGACCACTTCCCGCTCCCGCAGAAATCTCAGGGCGTCGTTCACATCCGGATCATCGGACATGTCGATCAACCATTGGTACGTCGCCCGGGCTTTCTCTTCGGCGGCAATATCTTCATACAAGTCGGTGATCGGGTCTCCTTTGGCTTGGATATAGGTGGCGGTAAAGGGCGCTCCAGCCGCGTTGTGGTAAAAGAGTGCCGGTCCGTGGTCTGCCACGTGGTCGCCGAGCCCGGCTTCT
>NZ_JAILZZ010000109.1:0-2912 GCF_023512215.1 Kyrpidia sp.
GAGATACCATCACTCCGGAGCAGGCCAAAACGGCTTTTCTCCAGGCGCAGCCCATCCGGCTGGTGTACACATGGCCGACATTCGGCAATCAGGCGGCCCCGCAAGGCCAGTTGGTGTATGAGTTCGATCCGAATCACCTGATCCAGTACATCGACGCCTTCACCGGAAAGCCGGTGCTTTTCACCACTCGCTAGGTATAACCTTTCGGATGGGTCAACCGAAGCGGTCCCTCCATCCCGCAACGGGCGGGTGTGGGAGCAGGATGGAGAATCGTCGCGAGAACTGGACTCGGCGGTCTGAAAAGGAGCATGGCACTGGTCGGCGAGCTTTGCGAGCAAAGGCCCCCGCTGTCCTCATTGGATCGGGGGCCTTTGATTTTGTCGGGTCATTTCCTCAACCGCATGTTGCAGCTCTTGCATGAGGGAATCGAAGTCATCGGGGACGCGAAGATGGCCCACCACGGCACCCTTGTCCTCTAAATCTTCCGTGTAGAGCAACTGCTGTAAAAACAGTTTGGCCGAAAAAAACTTTTCGCCATCCTCCTTAAAAATTTCACCGGCCTCGCGAACGATATCCTCAAGGCTCATGATACCACTTTTTAACGGCGCGCGTTTCTGCGGTTTTGGGGTCGATTTGATCCAAAAACACGAGCCTACACCCCCGGAATTTTGCGAGTGGGTTTCCACCGCTCCCCCTTTTGGAGCGGGGGGAGAGGCTTGCCCCAAAGGGCGATGGACCAAAAATTCGCCACGGGCCTGGGCAACTCCCGATTGCCCTCCAGGTCCTCGCGAACAACCTGCTCGAACCTGTCGCGGCCGTAGGTTTGGGCGGCCCACTCCACCTGTTCCCACGTACCCGTGACCATGACCGTTTTGATCACAAACTTCCAATTCCGGACCGGGTCAATGCTTTCGGGCACGTAGTTATGAAACAACGGCCAAAGAAATGCCGGTATTTTCTCAGGGATTGCCATTCCTCCGCGCCCCCTTTGCCTATATTGTTATTATGGAGAATCCCGTGAATGATGTCCAACATCCCGCGTTGACAATCCCCACCATCATCAGGTAAAAGGAAGGCAACCGCCTGATCTCCTCGAACCAGCTCCCGTTCGACGACCACCCTCGGAAAGGACGGTGCGGATGTTAATGGACCGCTTCGGTATCGACGACCGTTTGTTGCAGGATATCGTCGCCGTCCTCAGCGGCAATGAACGCGTCGAACGCGCCGCCGTCTACGGCTCCCGAGCCCGGGGCGATTACCGCACATCCTCGGATATCGACATCTGCCTGTACGGAGACAAACTGACCGTTCGGGACTTAAACCTGCTCCAGGACGCTTTCGAACAACTCCGAACCGCTCTTCGTTTTGACGTGGTTCACTATCAGCGGGTCTCGAATCCATCTTTAAAACAGGCCATCGACCGGGAGGGGGTGCAGATTTATGTCAACCATTCGGCTCTCCGAAAAATACCGTGATTACCAAAAAGCTCTTCGTCGGCTGGGCGAAAGTCTCACGATCGACCCGGGTCAAGATATCGTCGTGGACGGCGTCATCCAACGATTTGAGTTTACCTTTGAGCTCAGCTGGAAGCTGATGCAAACGTACCTGGCCCGGGAAGGTTTTGAGGTCAACAGCCCGCGGAGCGCGATTCGGGAAGCTTTTTCCGTCGGGCTGCTCGACGACGGGGACGGATGGATTGATATGATGCTGGATCAGAACCGTGCTTCCCACACGTATGACGAACAGACGGCGAGAGACATCTATCAGCGGATTAAAGAATCTCATTATCCGAAACTTTGCGACCTGGAGACGAAGATCGCCGGCTTTTTGCAGCAGGAAGGGCGAGAACCGGGAATCGATCGACCGGGCGGAACGGAGCTATGACGACCGAACAGACCATAGCCATGTCTATCCCCGGATGGCCGCGACGTCCATCTGTTTCAGTCCAAAAAGAGAACCCGGGAGCAGGTCCCGGAACTCCCGAGTCGGCCGGGTCAAGGAAGTTCTTGATCAAATGACATGGGCGCCCATGGTCACCCTCAATTTCTCCAGGCCTTTACCTTGTTAATGATTTCGAGCTCAAGTTGACTGTTCTTGAACGCAAGGCGTTTCCCAATGAAAAACGCATCCAATAAAGCCCATATACCCAATCCGCCCAAAGTCAATGTCATGGCCACACCTCGTCCGATGTCGCCCAAATAGTACCGGTGTCCACCGACTGCCCCCAAGAACAGCCACAGGAGCCACATGACGACCGGGGACTTTGCCCGCCGCTCCAACTCCATATTGACCATGGTCAGTTTTTCGGCGGTTAAGTCTCTTTTCAAAGCAATCAAATCCAACCGTAAAAACACCTCCCGGGATAACTGTGCAACCATCACCCTTCATGGCCAACAATGTCCGCCTCTTAATGCCATTGCCAAAAAATGAGAGTTCACTCAATGCGCTTTCACACCCCCCTCCGGCTCATCCCGATCCCGGCCAAATTCGCGGTGAACCCGATTATAGTATACCATGCCGCGAAACCCGTGAACGCACAGCAGGCAGTGGGCCCGAAGATCAAGCGGACTGTTCATTGCCTTTCTCCTCAGCGGTGCAGAGTGTGGACATTGGCCTTTGAAAGGGACCGGATCAGATTGGCGTCGTCTTGGGCTAAACGTTTCAGGTCGGCGACATTTCGCGTCACAACAACCAGTTCATGGACAATGGCCGTCGCCGCAATGAGACTGTCCATCATCGGCAGTGTCAGTCCTTGCCGCACGGCTTGGTCCCTCAATCGCCCCCGGAGAACCTTCTAAAAGGGGATCCTCTGGTCCTTGAAACGTGTCACCGGGTGACGGTGCCGGCAGAACCGGCGGCTTGGAGGGCTTTTCCCCATTCCGGATCACGTAAAATACTCAATGATCGCCCCG
>NZ_JAILZZ010000110.1:0-2907 GCF_023512215.1 Kyrpidia sp.
CGGCCGTTCTTGCCCAACATCTTGCACACCAAGGAAAGCGAGTGCTCCTCGTGGATCTTGATCTGAAAGCGCCGGGATTGGCGGTGGCGCTGCTGGGCCCGGATGAATATCCGCGATGGGGAGTTGTGGACTGGTTTATCGAAGACTTGGTCGGTCAAGGAGATGAAGTGGTCCGCGATATGGTCGCTCGCCCCCGTTGGGGCCAGGATATGCTGGGTGAAATCATGGTCGTTCCGGCCTACACCTTTGACTCTCAGGAGTACATTGCGAAATTGGGACGGGTTTATCTGGACCGGCCTGCATTTCACCTGGGAGAAAGACCGCAACGGTGGACGGAGCGGCTGCAACGTTTTTTGGACACCCTTGAGAAGCAGGAGCAGCCGGATGTGGTCTTGTTGGACAGTCGGAGTGGGCTGCACGACATTGCGGCGGCCTTGGTGACGGAACTGGGGGCCCACGTGCTTCTATTTGCCGCTGACACTGAGGCAACGTGGATGGGCTATCGGGTACTTTTTCGCCATTGGCACACTTATGGGACGGCCCGGCGGATGAGGAATCGCCTCTCTTTGGTGGCGGCTCTGGTTCCCCCGAGGCGACCGTATTATTTGGACCATTTTCGAGAAGCGGCCTGGGATCTGTTCCGGGACACCTTGTACGATGAAGTGGAGGATGAAACGGATCCGGCCGGTGAGGACCTTTTTTCGTTTGATCTCATGGACGACAATGCTCCGCACCAGCCCATTCCCATCTATTGGAATGAGGGGCTTGCAGCCGTGTCGTCGTTGCAGAACGTCGACAAAAGTGTCGTGGGTTATGCTTACCAACGGTTTCTCCGGTGGTTTGACGATTGGATGGCCCAATGTGAGGGGGCGAAGCCATGAGTACGGGCAGGTTTTCTCTTTTGTCGCCGAGTGAGTTGCGCTTCCTGATGGATCATGCTTTGCCCAAAGATGTGTCTCTCCATGGTGAGGCACCGGATCCTGGAAACGTATATTTGCCCGCCTCCCATGCTAAAGCTTTGCGTCCGAATACCATGGTTGTCGAAGGCATGCGGGGGGCCGGCAAAAGCTTTTGGTGGGCTGCGTTACAACAACCCCCGATTCGGGAGTTGGTGGCGAAGCTTTCACCGGTGGCTGAACTAAAGGATCCGATCGAAGTTGCGGTGGGATTTGGAGAAACCCATAAACCTGACGAATACCCCGATCGCGATATGCTGAAACAACTCCTTCTTCAAGGCTCGGATCCGCGACTGATCTGGAAAACGGTGATCGTACACAAATTGTCCGGGACCGGAGACCCGGTGCGGCGCATGAATTTTTGGCAGGAACGCTACACATGGGTTCGGGACAATCCCGAGCAGGTGGGGCGGCTCCTCGAAGCCCGGGACAAAGAATATGATGAAAAAAGCACGTGGTTCATCGTTTTGTTTGATGCCCTGGACCGGGCAGCAGACAATTGGAAAAATATGTACATCTTAATTCGGGGCTTGCTGGAGACGGCTTTGGAGTTTCGCCCGTATCGGCGCCTGCGGGTGAAGGCGTTCCTTCGGTCGGATCAACTGGATGAGAGTCGGGTGGCCAATTTTGCAGACGGATCAAAAGTGCTGTCTTCAAAAATCGTGCTTTCCTGGCCTCCACACGATCTTTATGGGCTATTCTGGCAATATCTTGGCAATGCCGCGGTGGATCCGGCGGGACAGTTTCGGGAAGCGTCCGCTGCATTGGGGTTGCGGTGGGAGGGAGTGGACATCGGAAAGCGAACGATTTGGCGGGTGGTTCCCCAGGTAATTCACGAGGAGACCCTGCAGCGGGAGGTCTTCCATGCTATTACAGGTCCCTGGATGGGACGGGATCATCGGCGCGGTTACCCGTACACCTGGATCCCCAACCACCTTTCGGATGCCAACCAGCGCGTCAGCCCGCGATCGTTTCTGGCGGCTCTTCGTGAGGCGGTGGAGGATAGCCAAAACCAGCCCTCGAAACATGAAACCGCGTTATATTATGAAAGCATCAAGCGCGGTGTCCGCAAAGCTTCCCAGATTCGCGTGAGGGAGTTGAAAGAAGATTACCCCTGGGTGGATGTTCTCATGGAGCCGCTCCGGGGTCTTGTGGTGCCGTGTGATTTTCACGAAGTGGTTCAGCGCTGGGAGAAGGAAGATTCGCTCGACGAACTCCGTCGACGCTTCGGCGAAAGTGGGGAAGAGCTTGCACCGGCACACCTTGACGAAGGGGTACCCGGAGTTCGGGAAGATTTGGAGCAACTGGGCATCTTTTACCGGATGAGCGACGGGCGGGTCAATATTCCGGATGTGTACCGTATCGGCTACGGTTTGGGTCGCAAGGGCGGCGTCAAGCCGGTTCGCCCAAGGGACGGAGGGTGAACAGGGATGTTGCCCGCCTGCCGATTCGGCTTCAGGAGTCGAAGCGGTTTTATATGAGGCGGATGCGCGAAGAAGAGCACGAACCGGGCGGTGGTTGTCGACGCTCTCACCCGCCTTTCTTGCGTTCGAACGGGGCATCGTCGGTTTCACAAATTGCTGGAGCCATGTCTTATGCCGTACTTTCTTGCTTTCCGGCTGATCGTGGACACGTCGACTTTCAAGTGTTCACTGACTTCCTTCATGGTTTTATACCTTTGCATTGCATTGTGGATGATATTCCTCTCAAACTCCTCAACCAATTCTTTTAAGGATTTGTTTGCCGCGCCTTCCTCCGGCCCATCGTAGTGTCTCAACTTGTCCGGCAATCGTTCCGGTCGAATCAAGGGTTCCGAACAGGTCACCACCAACCGCTCCACAATGTTTTGGAGCTCTCGAATATTCCCGGGCCATGGGTAGGTTAAGAAATAGGGCATAACATCCGGATGGAATTGCACCTTGCGCCCATATTTCTGGTTATAAACGGATAA
>NZ_JAILZZ010000111.1:0-2779 GCF_023512215.1 Kyrpidia sp.
GCAGACACGATCCCGACCTCCAGCCCTTGTGCTCGCCCTTTTCGCATAAGACCGAAAAGATTATTTACACTGGCGTTAGGCCAATCAACTGCCAGATTGCCGTTTTCGTCGTATAAAGAAATTTGCTCTTCTCGGGGAGAGATGGAATAGAATCCCCAACCTTGAGGAAAGATCTGACTTATCGTAATATTCTTTAATACATGTGTTGGATTGTTGGGAAGCGCGAGTTGAAGGGCACTCAAAAGGAAGACTAACAAGCATGCACTGATTACAACCACAAATAAAAACAGATTTGGCCTTCTTTCCATATCAACACCTTCTTGCTAAAAATGCAATGTTTATAAAAAAGAGCTTTTTTCGAAATCCCTTTTTCCCCGGACCTTCAGCACGAATCCCATCGGCTTGGTGAGTTCGGCATGTCCATTATCTGGTTTATCATCCACAGGTTGGACGGTTCAGGCCATGCTGAACCACGGGCAGGTTCTGGGTTATCTGGCCCAGGAGCCCCGCCTTCGATCGCGTTCCGTTTCGGACACGCTTCGAACCAAGCTCCTCATACGTTCTTGCTGTCTCTCCCGCGCCCTCCCCAATGCCATCGCCAGCATCACGCACAAAGCAAAGCCGCAGCGGGCCCGCATCTTGGCCAGCCCACCAATGGTATGCCGTTCAAACCCAACTGAAACATCCAATCGGCTGTTTACCCTCTCTTCACCGCGGTCCTGTACGCCCTTGACACGTGATCCCATACGCCTTGGCTGGGCATACTTTTTTTAGCGCCCCCCGGTCTTTCTCGAATCCACCATTGCTCATCTGTTGCCGGGCCCCTGTCTCTGGACAGTAACAGTACACCGCTCCCCCCTCGTCATACACCACGTTCGTGTGTCCCGGTAACAACCGCGTTTGCTCCCCGTCTTTCCACAGCCGCCTCGTGTCGATCACGGGCTTGATCCCATACTCATCCCAGCAGCGACTCAGGAGTTTCGAGTCGTCGTACCCCCGATCGGCCGTCAGGACCTCGGCCTTTTTCAACATCTCCGGATGGCGTTTCTCCAACTCATCCAGCAGGACATGCCCTTCTTTGACGTCCGAGCGCGACCCCTTGGTCACCGTATACGCCACAGGCAATTCATGCTGAGCATCCACCACCAGGTGGAGCTTATAGCCAAACCACCGGACCACTTTCTCCCATGTACTCCCGTCCTCGCGGGTCCCACGATAGGTTTTTGCCCCGTACTCTGCATCCAGGTCCCGCCGTCCGTCTTCCTTCTTTTCTTTCGAGGGACGGGACGCCCACGAGGCGATCGCCTTACTGTCCATCGCCAAACGACGCCCGAAATCCGGGAGCTCCTCACTCAGGGCTTTCACCAACTCGTCGAACATCGATTCGATCCACGATCCGTGCCTCATCAAGCTGCGGAGAAATCGGGTGTAAGCGGCTGCGCTGGGAACTGCGCGCAACCCACAGATCGATCGCAGTTGCCCGTTTCGAGAGAGTTCCCGACGTAAGCTCTCGATCGACGGGTGTTGAAACACGATTCCTGCCAACATCGAGTTCCACATCGCCCGTACCGGGTAGTCATCTCGTCCATGACCTCTCGATTTCTCCAGATGCACCATGAGCGCTTCGTCCGGCAGATGTTCCAGAACCAGCCGGAGGCGTTCCAGGTCTCCAAGCGGCTCAATTTCTTCCCAGGAAAACAGTTCGAGTTGTGGTATAATGGCCATAGGGTGAGTCCTCCTTGTTGGATGGGTTGTCCAACTACTATTCTAACAAAAGGGGACTCACCTGTCTTATTGGACTGAACTTGGCGCTTGAACTCTGGGGTTTTCCGACGTTCCATTGAACAACCTCCTGACCTGATCGTCTCATGATCGAGGGGGATTGTCCAATCCAATTTCCGGGCTTAAGAGAAGGTTGTCTGAAGGAACACTAGTAGGAGGGCCGGGAGAAATCCTGCCCGCATTTTTAGAGCGGCGGGAGAATCCGTCCTCTACCCCATAGGGAGGTGGGAGAATCCTTGGCCTCATATCCGACCGCAGGCTAAAATAACGTTACAGCACCCCGGAGACCTCATCAGAGGTCCGAAAGGAGGCACCCCCATGCCCCGCCGACGCCTCACTGCCGCCGTCACCAAGGAAGGTAAATGGTACGTGGCCCGCTGCCTCGAAGTGGAAGTCACCAGCCAGGGCGAGACCTTGGAAGGGGCCCTTGCCAACCTGCGCGAGGCCCTGGAACTCTACTTCGAGGACGCGCCTGCCGCCGAGTTGCCAGACACCGGCCCGATCATCGCGCCCGTGGACATCGAGGTGAAGCACGCTTGAGCCCGCGCCTGCCGGTCGTGTCTGGGACGGAAACCATCGTGGCTCTGGGCCACGCCGGATTCGTGAAAGTGAGCCAAAAGGACAGCCACGTCAAAGTCCGGCACAAGGATGGCAGGTAGGCCATCCTTCCGCGACGAGCTGGCTCCGGGTACTCTCCGGTCGATACTCAAGCAGGCTGGAATCTCCTTGGAAGAGTTCCTAAGACTGCTGGAGAGGTGAGCACCTGCCGTGGGGCGGGCACCCCGCCTGAGCCCCAGAACTGCCCGGAGACGAGTTTTCGGCTTCCATGATTTTCATCCCTTTGCCGGACCGAAATATTCGCTCTTTTCTACCTGCAGCATAGCACCGGCCACTTCCTGCACCTGGCCCTTGAAAACACTTGGCCGCTGCCTTGGAAAGGGCGGTTCCGATCTCCCCGCAGGGTCAACACTAACCGGCGACCGAAACAGAGTACTGC
>NZ_JAILZZ010000050.1:0-20264 GCF_023512215.1 Kyrpidia sp.
CGTCAGGCTGGGGGCGAGAAGAAACGGCAGATGGGCGAGACCGTATCCCCAGTGGGCAAAGGCGTACTGCAGAACGGCGAGCACCACCGCCCATCTGGCCGGGTGGCGCCACGCCTTCCATCCCGTGGTGGCAGTGGGATGTCGAGAGGGCATCCGGGCGCCCCGCTGTCCCGCTTGGGGTGCTTCTTCCTGAACTGAAGAAAACCCGGAGGCGGTTGTCTGGGGTTTGACCTCCTTGGAGTACACTCCCAGGAGGAGCCCCACCCCGAAAAAGCAGGCCAAAGAAGCGGCAAACCACGGCCACTGCTGAAGGAGCCGGGCGTGGATCCACGTCTGGGATGGGGGGAGCAGCCCCCAGACCCCGGCGGCGGCGATGAACATCACCGGGCCCAGCACCAGGGCGCGCCTGCGGTACCGCGCGAAGGCTGAACCCGCGCCACTGACCCGGGCCAGGTCCGCCAATAGCAGCGCTGACAAAAAGAGCTCGCTGGTCAGGCCGAACAGCAAGAACCCATAGGTGGCCGGGGAAGCCAAAAGCTCCGGAAGATCGAGCCAGAGAGCCCCTGCCCCGCCGCCTTTCACCCCTAACCCCTGGGACACGGGCAAAGTCAACACCAACAGCGCCGGGATCAACAGGCCCGTCCAGGCGGCTGCCACTTCCGTTCGCCGGCGATGAATTTCTGAAGTATGGCCGTAGACCAGAAACGTGCCGCGCACAGCCAACAAGATCAGGATCAACGATCCGGGAACGAGAAGCAGGACCCCGTAAGCATAGGCCGCCCCGGGGAAAAAGCCCACCAGGGCAACGGGGATGAGAACCAAGAATACATTGGTGACCTCCCACAGAGGAGACACGTACCGCTCCGCCACCCATGCTCCTTGGCGCATGCCCCGGCGGGATTCCCACCACTCCCAAAACCCGGCGCCAAAATCAAAAGAAGCCCCCACGGCGTAGACGAGAATGGCCGCCCACAGCAGGGTGGCCGCCCACATGGATTCGGTCACGGCAGCCACGCCCCCTCTCTCACCGATCGAGGCGGAGCCCCGCCCCCTCCATCGTCAAAATCCACGGGATGGCGGCGAAAATACGCCCGAATCACCGTGGCGGTTCCCCAGGCCAGGACCGCGTACAGAGCGATGAAAAGGGCCGCGATCCAGGGGACCCCCGGGGTCGGGGTGACGGCGTCCGCCGTGCGGAGCAGCCCCGTCACCGTCCAGGGCTGGCGTCCAATTTCGTCAAATACCCACCCCAGTTCAATTCCGATCACCGACAGCGGCCCACAACTCACCACCGGCCAGAGAAGCCACGGCGGGAATTCTCCCTTTCCCTTGCGTTCCCGCCCTGCCGCAACGGCCGCCGCCCCGGCCACCAGGAGACCCCACACTCCCACCGCCACCATGGCGTCAAAAATCCAGTGAACGAAAAGGGGAGGCCACTGATCCACGGGAAAATCCAGCAATCCCTGAACCTTGCCGCTGAACCGCCCGGTGGCCAGCCAACTCAACCATCCCGGAAGCTGAATCCCGCCGATCACCTGGCTGCTGACCGGGTCCGGCCATCCCGCGATCACCAGGGGGGCGTGGGTCTGGGTGTGAAAGAGCCCCTCGGCCGCCGCCAATTTGATCGGTTGATGGGCGGCCAAGTGTTTTCCCGCCAAATCCCCGGCGATCACCGTCAACACCGTCATGATCCCCGCCACGCCCAAGCACAACATCATCGCCTTGCGGTGATAGGCGGCGGCCGTCGCCGATGGACTGCCCAGGAGTTGCTTGGCGGCGATGGCCGCGAGCACGAAGGCCACCGTCATGTAGGCGGAGACGAGCACATGGAACACCATGGTGGGAAAGGATGGATTGAACACGGCTTCCCAAGGGCGAACATCCATGGGCCGCCCCCCGTCGGGAACGAATCCCGCAGGGGTGTTCATGAACGCGTTCACATCGGTGATCAGGATCGCCGAAGCCCCGGCCCCAAGGGTGACGAGAAGCGCCGCCGCCAGCCGCCCTTTGTGGGAGATGCGGTCTCCGCCGTACACGTACACCGCCGTAAAAATCGCTTCCAAGAAGAACGCAAACACTTCGATGAGAAAGGGGGTGGAGATGATTTGGCCCACCAACTCCATGAACCGAGGCCACAGGAGGGTGAGCTGGACGGCCACAATGGTGCCGGAGACCACCCCCGCGGCAAGAAGCACCACAAACCCCCGGGTCCAGCGCTGGGCCAGCCGGGCGTACAGCTGGTCTTTGCGCCATAGGGCGGCGGTTTCCGACAGGGCGATCATCAGCGGCACCCCCACCCCGAAGGTGGCGAAAATAATGTGAAATCCCAGGGATGTGGCCATGAGAATTCGCGCCCAGAGAAGATGTGACATACTGTCCTTTCCTCCCTTGCCCCATCGCCAGATACCCAATTCCCAACGTCACTGTGGATAGCCTGGGTTAGACTTTGGCGCTCTATTCGGAGTCTCTCGATCCGACAAATTATCGTCAAAGATCGGGCCGGGAGCCGTCTTCGTGATAAATACAACAAACTGTCACACGCTGTCTCCCTTACCCCCTTTACCCTACAATCCAGACGAATAAAATCGATGGTGAGAAATGTGTTATTTTATAACGATAAATAACACAGTGGGGTGGTGACCGCGAAAAGGAGTGCGCAACTTTATCGTCTTTGTCCAGCCTGTACCTGGAGGTGACGTGGATTGGAATTTCCTGTATTCACCCTGGACCAGTTCGGATCGGGGAGCTTGATTGCCCTGGTGGCCATTGTCCACGTACTGATCAGCCACGGGGCGGCCGTCGGTGGGTCGATCATGGTGGTGGCCCTTGAAACCTACGCCATGAAACACAAAGACCTGGAGATGGACGATTTTGCCCACCGGTTGTTAAAGTACTTCTTCGTGGTGACCACCGCCGTGGGGGCCCTTACAGGGGTGGGCATCTGGTTGACCACGGGGGTGGTCCAGCCGGCGGCCATCGGTTCGATGCTGCGGGTCTTTTTCTGGTTCTGGTTTACCGAGTGGATCGTTTTCGTGTCCGAAGTGGTCTTTATCCTCTTGTACTATTTCACCTGGCCAAAACTGACCGGGGCGAAAAAGGTACTCCACCGGAACATCGGCATTGCCTATGCGGTGTCCTCGTGGTTGACCATGACCTTGATCACCGGGATTCTGGCTTTTATGTTGACCCCCGGTGCGTGGTTATCGGACGGTTCCCGCTGGGACGCCTTCTTCAATCCCACCTACTTGCCCTCTCTGGCCTTCCGCACCTTCTTGGCTTTGGCGTTGGCCTCTGGATTCACGATGCTCTATACCCAGATCACGGTCCGCAAAGCGGAGCTTCGGGCCCGGGTTTCGGGGGTGGCTTCCCGGGTGCTCGCCGGAGCCGGCGTGATGATGTTTCTCACCGGGTACTGGTATTACCAGTCCGTTCCCGGAGGGGCCCGGGCGCTTATTCAGTGGGCCACGGCCCTGTCGCCCCAGCAGTTTGATCTGATCAATTACGGCGGGATCTTTCTCGTCTTCCTGTTTGCGATGGTGGCGATTTTTTACCCGATGCGCCTGGCGGCTTCGGGGAGGATCAACCGGGTGATCGGGGTGACGGCTTCGCTTTTGGTCATGGCTTTGGCGGTGTTTTATGTCGGGGAAATCGAAATGGTCCGGGAATCGATCCGCAAGCCCTACGTGATTTCCGGTTACATGTATGCCAACGGGATACGGGTGTCGGATGTTGAGCGGCTCGATACGGAAGGGATTCTGCCCAACGCCCGGTTTTCGCCGATCCAACAGGTGACACCGGGACAGGAAATTGAGGCCGGTCGGGAGGTTTTTCGGCTGGAATGTCAGAGTTGCCACGTTTTGCACAATTTTGCCCGCCAGCGCCGGGATCTCGCCTTTCGGTTGCAGGGATGGAATGAGACGACCATTTACAATTACGTAAAAAATCTGCATCAAGCCAGGGCCTTTATGCCTCCCTTTGTGGGGACGGATCAAGAGCTGCGGGCGCTCAGCAAGTTCCTCGCGACGGTGCCGACCGAGGGAACCACGGCGACGGCCGGATCGCCCGCCGGTGGGATCCATGAGTAGCGCGGGCCGAGTTGGAAAGGAGTGAAAGATGATGTCTCCCGTACCTCACGATTTGCCGATCTCGATCCCGGGTTCCATTCCTTTTTTTACGGTCCTGCTCGTGGTGGGATTCGTCCTGCATATCGTGTTCGTGCTGCTGACGGTGTCCGGGGCCGTCATGTCGGTGGTCACGGAAGGGGTGGGTCACGCGAAAAAAGATGGCCGTTACCTCGAGTTGGCCCAGCGGGTTCTCACGGCGACGTCCGTGAACAAGAGTCTGGCGGTGGTGCTCGGCGTGGCGCCGCTTTTGCTCGTCGGGGTCTTGTACACCCGGTTTTTCTATCCGCCCACTGTGATTCTCGGCGGCACCTGGCTGTCGGTGATCTGGCTTTTGATTCTCGGTTTTCTCTTGTTGTACGCCTATAAATTCTCCTGGGAGCGCCTTCAGGCCCGCCCGGGGGTGCACCTGCTGCTCGGGGTTCTCGGGACCATTCCCTTTTTGATCGTCCCGATGATTTTTGTCGTCGTCATGGGGCTGATGCGCCGGCCGGACTTGTGGGTGCAAACCCACAGTTTTGTCCAGGCGATGTTTTATCCCACGGTATGGCCCCGGTACCTGCATTTTATCGCGGCGACAGTGGTGTTCGGGGGCTTGTTGCCGATCTGGGTCGCCTGGTGGCAAGAGCGGAAGGCGTCCCGGCCGGGGGCCGGAGCGACTGGGATCGCACCCGGAGCGGCCGAGGCCGGATCGGAAACGGCGGCGGCTGCCGAGGTCCGGGCCGGGGGTGTCCTAGAAGGGTCGATGGATTCGCGCTGGGCAACCGCCTACGGGCTGCGGTGGACGGGGATTGCTTTACTCATTCAGGTGGCGCTCGGGCTAGTGGTCTTGTTCACCATGCCGGGGTCGGTGCGGGGTTATTTTTTGGGAGGGTCGGCCTTCTCCACCTTGGTGTTTGCGGTCGGCGCGGCGGCGGTGGCCGCTGCCCTGGGTGTTGTGTACGTCGCCCGCCGTCATCCGAGCCCCGGGCGGGTGTTGCGCAATCTCGGCATCGCCCTTTTCGTGGTGGTGCTCGCCATGGCCACGGTTCGGCTCCAGATTCGGGACGTGGAAATTGCGCCGTATACGGCAACCTCACAGGCTTCTGGTCAAACCGCAGGTCCCTGATGAATCCCGGGTTTTGTGGGCCTGTCCGGCGTTGTGATATTGTGGTATACTTCACACAAAATCACCTCCAGGGGAGAGGAACGCCGGGTGCTGCCTGCGGAGCGACAGAAAAAGATTCTGAGTTGGTTGCAACAAGAAGGGCACTTGAAGATCTCGGATCTGAGCCGTCGCCTTCAGGTGTCGGAGATGACGGTCCACCGGGATGTTCGGGTGTTGGTGGATCAAGGGCGGGTGGTGAAGACCTACGGGGGGATCTCCTTGGCGAGCCCCCCGGTCGAGGCGCCGGGACGGGGCAGCGGCACTTGCGCCTATTGCCGTCGGCCGGTGGACGACCGCTTGTCGATGACGGCGAACCACGCCGATGGAAGCGTAGAAACGTACTGCTGTCCTCACTGCGCACTATTGGCCTGTGCCCAACGACCCTCGCAGCCGCGCAGCTTGTTGGGCCGGGATTTTTTGCTCGGCCACACGGTGGGTGCAGCGGCGGGATGGTATGTGATGGGGGCGGACATGCCCACACTGTGTTGTGAGCCCCAAGTCCTACTGTTCGGGGAACGGCAGGATGCCGAGCGATTCGTCCGGGGATTCGGGGGAGAGATTTTTGATTTTGACGAGGCGACCCGGGAGATTCAGCTGAGGATGAATCGCCCGAATACCGCCTGTTGCCATCAGGAGGCGGGCCGGGAGTAACCGGCCTGCCTCCGGCGTCGTTCATACAGTTGTTCATACAATTGCCACAAGTGTAGCTCAAACGGGCCAGTGATTGGAGGATGGCGCTGTTATATGATACCGGGGGTCAAGACTGAAGGAAGAGGTGCATGGGTATGAAGCGTCGCTGGGCTTGGACGACGGTGTCCCTTTCCCTCGCCGCCGGGTTGGTGGCGGGTTGCGGACAGGCCGCCGCTCCGTCCCAAACCGATCAGTCCCAGGGGAACCCAGGGTCATCCGCCTCACACACAGAGATGAATATGGATCCGGGCATGACCATGGATCAACAGTTTGACATTGCCTTCTCCACCGATCCCCCCGGTCCCGTGAAGGTGAATCAGCCCGTGAAGCTGATTGAGAAGGTGAGCAAGAAGGGCACTCCCATCAGTGGAGCTTACATTAAATTAGAGATCTGGAAAGACGGGGAGTCCAAGCACGAGCTGGTGGATGTGGTGGAAGGTCCCAGCGGCACCTACACGGTGGAAAAAACCTTTGACAAGCCCGGACTCTACCATGTCACCCTCCACACCACAGCCCTGGGATTCCACGAAATGCCGACCAAAGACATTGAAGTCCAGTAGTCTGCTCAGCGGCTCCGGAGAAGAACCACCAACCTTCCGGCGGGGGCCGGGCGACGCAAAGCCGTTGCGGTTTGCTCCAAGGATCAGGTCGGGTGGAACTTCCGAATCGGCGAGGGGCGGGCCGCGGGACGAACCTGGTTCGGTGGCTGGCGGGAGCCATTTGTGAAGGAATTCTGACAGGGGCATGTAGGACGCTTGACCCCACTGGGGTTTCCGGCCAGAATGAAGGTGACATGTCGGATAGGAAAGCGTGGGAGAAGATTGACTGCAGAAATCGTCGCTTATCTAAACGAAGCGTTCATGCTCGTCAGCGCCGGTTCGGCGGCCGTCGGTTGGTATTTGATTCGGAGAGGACGTCGGGAGGCCCACCGAAGGGCCATGTTAACGAGTGTCGTGCTGGCCGCGGCTTTTTTTCTGAGTTATGTCCTCAAGACGATCTTCATCGGGGACACCAGTTTCGGGGGACCGGCCCAGTGGCGGGAGCCCTACCAAATCTTTCTCCAGGCCCACTCGGTTCTTGCCACCGTGGCCGCCGTGCTCGGGATCGTGGCGTTGCGCTATGCGTTCAAAAGCCGATTTGCTTCCCATAAGCGGATCGGCCCTTGGACGGTCACGATTTGGCTGATCACGGCGGCCACTGGTCTGATGGTGTTCTTATTGTTGTATGTGATTTACGAGCCGGGACCCACGAGAAACATGTTTCGCACTTGGCTCGGTTTCTAGGCGTCAGGGTCCGAACAACTGGTCGGCTCGGCCTGTCAGGGCGCTGAGGTCGCTGCGGGATTGCGGTAGCGAAGAATCGACCGGGTACATGTGGGGATCGCTTGGCCTCCCGGGTGAGTCGTCAGGAAACTGGGGGGAAGAGGGGAGTGGAATGGGTCGTCTGGCTGTGCGGGGGAACCTCATCGTGGATCGGGAGGTGCGGGAAGACTGGATTTTGATTTGTGAAGACGGGGTGATTGCGCAGGCCGGGCCCTGGCGGGGGGAGGCGGCGGATCTTCGGGTGGCGGGCGGGTACGTGGCCCCAGGGTACGTGGACGTCCACGTGCACGGCGCCGGGGGGTGCGATGTGATGGACGCCAGCGAAGCCGCACTGGCCAGGATCGCACAAACCCTGGCCACCCACGGTGTCACCGGTTTTCTGGCCACCACCCTCACCGCCGATCTCGATTCTTTAACGGAGGTGCTCCGGATGTGCCGTGTCTTTGCCCGGCGGCCAAGCCCCGGGGCGGCCCTTCTGGGCGTTCACCTCGAGGGGCCCTGGATCTCCCCGGATTATAAGGGAGCCCAGAATCCGGATTTTATCGTCGACCCCACCCTGGCTGATGCCAGGGTTCTGTTGTGGGCGGCGGGGGGGTTGCTTCGCATCGTCACCCTGGCCCCGGAGCGCCCGGGTGCCGGGGCGGTCATCGGCTATCTTCGTTCCCGGGGGATCCGGGTTTCCGCGGGCCACACTGGGGCGACCTGGGAGGAGATGAAGGAAGCGGCCAGGTGCGGGGTGTCCCAGGTGACTCATTGTTTTAACGCCATGCGGGGGTTTCACCACCGGGAGCCCGGGGTGGTGGGTGCGGCCATGATGCACGGGGAATGGACGGTGGAGCTCATTGCCGATGGGGTTCACGTCCATCCCGGGGCGATGGCCCTCCTCTACCGCGCAAAAGGGGCGGATCGGATTGCGCTGGTCAGCGACGCCATGCGGGCGGCGGGGATGCCCGATGGCGATTATCATCTTGGGGGTTTCGCCGTCACCGTCCGGGGCGGGGCGGCCAGGCTCCCGGACGGCACCCTGGCCGGGAGTACGCTGACCTTGGACCGGGCGGTTCAGCATATGGTGCGGCTGTGCGGTGTGCCTGTGGCCGAGGCGGTGGCCATGGCTTCGGAGGTGCCCGCCCGGGCGGCGGGGTGCGGGCACCGAAAGGGCCGTCTCGCGGCGGGGTATGACGCGGATTTTGTGGTCCTCGATCAGGACCTGAGGGTTGAGCGGACTTTTATCGCGGGGGCGGAGGTACAGCGGGTGGACTGGTGAATGGACAGGTGATCCTGATCAAGTGACGGAAAGAGAGACGCCGGTGGAGGAGTGAAGGAGAGACGCGATCTCACCCTTCCCAAGGGGGCCCCTGTTCCAGGGCGGACAGAGCTGCCTCCCGGTTCGGATAAGCGTGGGGCAAAAAATATCCGGTGGGATATCGGGGGCAGTTCGGGATGACGATGTGCCACCGCCCGGGTGCCGTTTGATGGATCGTATAGGGTAGGCCGTCGATTTCGCGATGGGGCAATCCGCGCAGTTCGATCCACATCTCGATCCTCCCCTTTTGTCCGTCGGACGCTGTATACCGATTGTGCACCGAGCGGGCCGGGACTATGCGGGTTCGGGGAAAGCCTCAAAATGACAGGGACCGGGCCTGGGCCCGGTCATCCGCGTGAACGACAGCAAGGGGCGGTTCGCAACTGACAACGGTTAAATCCAGAAAAATGGGAACGTGGCGATGGGAGGGACGATGATGGGTGGCAGAAAAATTCCAGCTCCGATCCAAGGCCCCGGTACGGGGAACTGGCGGTTCTCGGCCGGATCTACGGCGGCGGGAAACGCGGTGTATCCGGGATCGGCCGTCGGCTCGAAGGAGTCACCGCGAAACTCGGAATCCGTACGGGGGGCAGGCGGCGCCATGTAGTAAAAGGGATAGGACAGCGTTGATTCGGACATGGCATTCCCTCCTTCTTCAGGTTCCCTTTAGCCTATGTCGGGACGGACGCTCGCCGTTCCGGGCCATGGCCCGGATTGCCCGGGGCGGATGACACTCTCAGGTGTCGGTGCGTATCTTGTGGGTGAGCGGTCCTTTCGCGTTCAGGCAGGGATACAGTCGCGCGGGGGGATTGCGGAAAACGGCGCCGATTCGGCGCCTTTTTCACATCCCCAGTCCGGCGCTTAAGCACTCCAGGTCCCAAGCCTTGATCTTTACGTCGCCAGCCAAGATGTCGCATAATACCTATAACGCGTCACGCCGGAGTCCTGGGCAGCGGGCCCAAGGGTGGCGCCGCCCGGGGGTGAGCGCGGGAACCCGGTGAAAGGAGTGGCGGAGAATGGCAACGGTGGACGAAGTGCGAGAAGCCTTGACCGAGGTGTACGATCCCGAGTTGCAGATCGACATTGTCAACTTGGGTATGGTATATGATATCCAAGTGAACGGGGGGGACGTCCACGTCACCATGACCCTCACGGCGATGGGCTGCCCGATCTTTGATCTGTTGAAGCGACAGATTCAAGAAAGGGTTTCGGAGTTGGACGGCGTGGATAACGTGGACGTAGAGTTGACTTTCGATCCCCCCTGGTCTCCGGATAAGATGTCGGAAGAGGCCAAGCTCGCCATGCGCTACATGTTCTGACCGGTTCTTTCGAACTCTGCTGCGGCCCAGAGCTTGCATTCTGCCTGCGGTGTGGTATCCTGTAAAGGAAAAGGTGACTGTTTCAGTCATGATTTGACGACGATTGGTCGATACGATAGAGGGTAGGGGCACCTTTTTCAGATGAGGAGGACAGGGGCATGGCCAATCAGCCTTGGTTGAAAGTTGAACAATTGCGCGTCTCCGTGGAGGGCACGGAGATTCTCAAGGGTGTGGACCTGGAAGTACGCGGGGGCGAGGTGCATGCCATCATGGGGCCAAATGGCACGGGCAAAAGCACCTTGGCCTCGGCACTGATGGGCCATCCAAAATATGAAGTCACCGCAGGGAGGGCATGGCTAGACGGGGAAGACCTCCTTGCGATGAAAGTTGACGAACGAGCCCGAAAGGGACTGTTCCTCGCGATGCAATACCCCAGTGAGGTTCCGGGGGTGAGCAACGCGAATTTTCTCCGTTTGGCGCTCAACGCCCGAAGGGGGGAGGGCAACGAAATCCCGGTGCTCCGTTTTCACCGGGAATTGCAAAAACAGATGGCCGCTCTGGAGATGGATCCCTCCTTCGCAGAACGTTATTTGAACGAGGGGTTCTCCGGAGGCGAGAAGAAGCGGAACGAGATTCTTCAGATGGCAATGTTAAAGCCCCGAATCGCCATTCTCGATGAAATCGACTCAGGCTTGGACATCGATGCTTTGAAGATTGTGGCGAAAGGGGTCAACGACCTGCGGGGTCCCGAACTGGGCGTGTTGATCATCACCCATTACCAGCGCCTGTTGCAATACATCGTCCCCGACCGGGTCCACGTGATGATGCAAGGGCGGATCGTCCGATCGGGCGGCCGCGAGCTCGCTGAAGAATTGGAAGCCAAAGGATACGATTGGCTCAAACAGGAGCTTGGCATCGAGGACCACACGGTGGCGTCTCAGTCGTGACGGGGGAGGGAATGGCGCAATGACGGTGGGACAGGTGATTCAGATCGACCGGGCCGCAGTGGAGCGGTTGGCCCAGGAGCGGGGAGAACCCGCGTGGCTACGGGACTGGAGGCTGGAGGCGTGGGACCGGTATACCCGGCTTCCGGCGCCAAAGCTGGAACGCAGCGACCTCGGGAAGCGAAGTTTTGAGGAAAAGTGGCGGATAGACGCCGACGTGGACGCTACTCCGCAGTCTGGGAATTCGACATTGGGCGTGGCGGAAGATCAGTTCGCTGAGCCGGACGGTGACGGAAGGGCGGAAGCGGCGGCGATGGCGGTGTTTTCCGGGCCCGGTCATCCCCATATCCATCTTCAGGCGCCCCTGGCTGACCAAGGGGTATACGTGGCGGATTTGTCCACCGCCGCCAGGGAACGGGAAGAGGTGGTGCGCAGGACCCTGGGAAGCCTCGTATCCCCGGAAGAAAACCGCTGGACAGCCCTTCAGAGTGCTTGTTGGAACGCCGGGCTGTTCGTGTACGTCCCCAAAGGGGTGCGGGTGGAGGCGCCGGTCCTTATTTCGTATCGCTGGGCGGACCCGCAAAACCGGATATTCCCCCGGGTCCTGGCTGTGGTGGAAGAGGGGGCTTCCCTCACTCTCGTGGAGACGTGGTCGGGCACAGAGTTGGGGCAGGAGGGCGTCTCCACGGCGGTGGTGGATGAGTACCTCGTGGAAGCAAACGGTGAACTCCGGGTTGCCACGTTGCAAGATTTGCCTCGGGAGGTCACCGGGTTTCTCACCCGGCGGGGCCGGACGGCCCGAGATGCCCGCTTGGATTGGGCCATCGGGGAGATGGGGGAAGCTTATTTAGTAGCCGAGTACGGGACGACCCTGGAGGGCCCCGGCAGCCGGTCCGAGGCAAAGGTGGTGGCCGCAGGCACAGGCCGCCAACATCTCGACCTGACCCTTCACATGGTGCATCGGGGGCGGTTTACGATGAGCGATATTCTGGCCCGGGGGGTGGCCCTGGATCGCTCAGACCTGGTGTTCCGGGCGGTGACAGGCATCGAGAAAGGGGCGGTGGGCACCGATGGCCACCAGGCCGAGGGATTGCTCATGCTCAGCCCCAAGGCCCGGGCCAACGCCATTCCCATGTTGCTCATCGACGAGAACGACGTCAAGGCAGATCACGCCGCCAGCGTCGGGAAGATCAATGCCGAGCAGATGTACTATTTGATGTCCCGGGGAATTCCCGAGGACGAGGCGAAACGGCTCATCGTTCGAGGGTTTTTGGATCCGGTGATCGATCGCTTGCCTCTGGCTGACGTGAAGGGCTGGATGGAACGGCTGGTGGAGAGGAAGATGGCTCGATGAACCTGCGCGACATCCGAGAGGATTTTCCCATTTTATCACAGCCGATGAACGGTAAGCGCCTCGTTTATCTGGATAGCGCGGCCACTTCCCAGAAGCCTCTGCCGGTGATCGAGCGCATCGCCCGGTATTATCGGGAGGAGAACGCCAATGTCCATCGGGGAGTGTACGCCTTGGCCGCCAAGGCCACTGATGCCTACGAAGGCGCCCGGGAAAAAGTGGCTCGGTTCATCGGGGCAGCCTCGGCGGATGAAATCGTCTTTACCCGGGGCACCACCGAAAGTTTGAATCTGGTGGCTTCCAGCCTCGGCGGCCGGTTGGTGAGCGAGGGGGACGAGATCGTCATCACCCCCATGGAACATCATAGTAATTTGATTCCCTGGCAGCAATTGGCGATCGCTAATGGGGCGACGTTAAAATATATCCCCTTGCAGAAGGATGGGACCCTGGATCTGGCCGACGTCGAGGAGACGATCACCGACCGGACAAAGATCGTGGCGGTGGCCCATATCTCGAATGTCTTGGGGACCATCAACCCGGTGCGGGAGATCGCCGCCATTGCCCACCGGCACGGGGCGGTGATGGTGGTGGACGGCGCCCAGAGCGTGCCCCACCAACCGGTGGACGTCAAGGAACTGGACTGCGATTTTCTCGCTTTCTCCGGGCACAAAATGTGCGGGCCGACGGGGATTGGCGTGCTGTACGGAAAGCGGCGCTGGCTGTCGGAGATGGAGCCCATTTATTACGGCGGTGAGATGATCGAGGTGGTTGAACGATATCGGTCCACCTGGAAGGAATCGCCTTGGCGCTTTGAGGGCGGGACGCCGAACATCGCCGGTGCTGTGGGCCTTGGGGCGGCGGTGGATTACCTGACGGAGATCGGCATGGACGCGATTCAGGGGCGGGAGCAGGAATTAATTCGCCTGGCCATGGAACGGCTGGAGGAGATTCCTGAACTCGAGATTTACGGCCCCGACGCCGGACACCGGGCGGGGTTGGTGACTTTCAACCTCAAAGGCGTTCACCCCCACGATGTGGCGACGGTGTTGGATGCTGAGGGGGTGGCCATCCGGGCGGGACACCACTGCGCCCAGCCGCTGATGCGGGAGCTCGGGGCAGCGGCGACAGCCCGGGCGAGCTTTTATTTCTATAACACTGAGGAGGACGTCGACGCCCTGGTCGCCGCCCTGATGAAAGCAAAGGAGTTTTTTACCCATGCAGTTGGATGATCTATACCGCCAGGTAATCATGGACCATTACCAGCACCCCAGAAACCGCGGCCAGTTAGAAGGGGACGCGGTGAGTGTCCACCTCCACAACCCTACCTGCGGAGACGACGTCACCCTACAGTTGGCCATGGATGGGGATGTCGTGCGGGATGTGCGGTTCCAGGGGGTCGGCTGCTCAATCAGCATTGCATCGGCGTCGATGATGACCGAGGCGATTCGGGGAAAGAAGCTCGACGATGCCCTCGCTTTATCGGATTCGTTCCACCGCATGATTCGGGGGGAAGAAACCGACTCCGAGGACCTCGGCGACCTGGAGGCGCTTCAAGGGGTATCGAAATTTCCCGCCCGGGTGAAATGCGCGCTATTGGCGTGGAACGCCCTGGAACGGGCGGTGGAAATCGAAAAGAACCGCGGTCGCGGCACGGACGACGGTGACGGGGCGGCCGGATCGTGATGACACGCGCAATCCGATAATATACGGGGAGGGATTGAAATGGCGAAGGTGATCCCGGAGCTTGAGGAGTACCAGTACGGATTTCGCGATCCGGACATCGCGGTGGTCAAGTTTCAAAAGGGCTTGAACCGCAAAGTGGTGGAAGAGCTGTCGATGATGAAAAACGAGCCGGGCTGGATGACCGATTTCCGCCTCCGGTCCCTGGAAATTTTCCTCTCAAAGCCCCTGCCGACCTGGGGTGGCGATCTGTCGGAACTCAATTTTGACGACATCACGTACTATGTAAAACCCACCGAGCGGCAGGGCAAGACCTGGGAGGACGTACCCGAAGAGATCAAAACGACCTTCGACCGCCTGGGCATTCCCGAAGCGGAACGGAAGTTCCTGGCGGGGGTATCCGCCCAGTACGAATCTGAAGTCGTCTATCACAGCATCCAGAAGAATTTGGAGGAGCAGGGTGTCATCTTTACCGACACCGATACTGCCCTGCGGGAGTACCCCGAGCTGTTCAAAGAGTATTTTGCCACGGTGGTGCCCCCTGAGGACAATAAGTTCGCGGCTCTGAATTCTGCGGTGTGGAGCGGCGGAAGCTTTATCTATGTCCCGAAAGGGGTCAAATGCGACGTGCCCCTTCAGGCGTATTTCCGGATTAACTCCGAGAACATGGGGCAGTTCGAGCGGACGTTGATCATCGCCGACGAAGACAGTTTCGTGCACTATGTCGAAGGGTGTACGGCGCCGATCTACAGCACCGATTCCCTGCACAGCGCGGTGGTGGAGATTATCGTGAAGGATCGGGCCCGATGCCGGTACACCACGATTCAGAATTGGGCGCCCAACATCTACAACCTTGTGACCAAGCGGGCGGTGGCCTACGCCGACGCCACGATGGAGTGGGTGGATGGCAACATCGGTTCGAAGCTGACCATGAAGTACCCGGCGGTCTATATGATGGGGCCGCGGGCCAAGGCGACAGTCCTTTCCATCGCGGTGGCGGGCAAGGGGCAGCACCAGGACGCCGGAGCCAAGGTGGTACACGCGGCACCGGACACCACTTCAACGATCATTTCGAAGTCGATCAGCAAACAGGGGGGGAAGACGACCTACCGGGGTTTGGCGCATTTTTCGCCCCAGGCCCGGGGGGCCAAAGCGAACATCAAATGTGACACCCTCATCCTGGATGAAAACTCGACTTCCGATACCGTGCCGGTGAACGAGATTTTGAATGATGATATCACGCTGGAACATGAGGCCACAGTTTCCCGGGTGAGTGAAGAGCAGCTCTTCTACTTGATGAGCCGGGGATTGAGCGAGGAAGAGGCCACCCGGATGATTGTGATGGGCTTCATCGAGCCCTTTACCCGGGAGCTGCCCATGGAGTACGCCGTCGAGATGAACCGGTTGATCAAGTTCGAAATGGAGGGCTCCATCGGCTGATCCGGCGAGGGCCGGAACAGTGCGGACCCAGGTGCCGACCGCGCCGGCGGGACTGGCGGCGGAGGCCGGGTGTGGAGCTGGGCAAAGGAGTCGAAAAGATGGCGTTGGTGAAAGTCGCATCGGTTGGAGAGTTGGAGCCGGGACAGATGAAGCGGGTGCAGTTGGGGGAGGCGGATCTGGCCCTGTACCGGGTTGGTGACGAGTATTTTGCCACCGCCGACCTCTGCACCCACGCCACGGCCTCCCTCAGCGAAGGGACGTTGGAAGGATATATTGTACAGTGTCCGAAACACGGCGGGCGGTTCGACGTGCGGACCGGTGCCGCCGTCCACCTCCCGGCTTTCACCCCGGTTCAAACCTACGAGGTGACGATCCGGGACGGGGGGGTCTGGATCGACGACGATGATGTGTGACGAGAACGGGAGGTATCGCCCGTGAAATTATCGAACCGCACCGAGTACGGATTGCGGGCTTTGGTGACGTTGGCGGAGCGCTCCGGCGGAGCTCCCATGTCCACTCGACAAATCGCGGAGATCGAAGGGATTCCCGAGCCGTTCCTCGATCAGATCATGGTGCTGTTGCGCCGGGCGGGGATCGTGAAAAGCGTGCGGGGGGTCAATGGAGGCTTTCTACTGGCCCAATCCCCCGACCAGGTGTCTGTGGGGGAAGTGGTCCGGGTGCTGGAAGGATCTCTCCTTTTGATCGGATGTGTCGACGAGGAGAACGGGGATCTGTGGTGTGAGCGCATCCCCATCTGTCATACCCGGAAGGTGTGGGTGAAACTGAATGAAGGCATCGCCAAGGCCCTGGGGAGTTTGACCCTGGCTGAAGTGGTGGAAACGGATGAGCCGGCTTCAGCGGCCCGGGCCGGAAAGGGCGGATGAGGTCGCAACTACCACCGGGTCAACGGGTGGCCGAGAAGAGGAGGGAGTTGTCCGCCGGGGCACGGGTCCCGAGCGTTTCCCCATGACAAACCCCCTGGACAGAACGCATCTGCCAGGGGGTTTGTCGCGTCCAGGGAGTCTCCTGGTTCGCCCGCTGTGAGGGGCCCGGAGTCTTCCGCTCTTGCCTCCGGAACTGGTGTTACCGGTTGAGGATGCCGTGTAAGACGTCGGGCAGTTGGGTCACATCGTCCACAATCCAACGGACGCCCCGTTCTTCAAAAGACGCCCGGGCTTCTTGTCCACTGAGGCCCGTCAGGGTGGCGGCGAATCGGCAGCCGATTTTGCCCGCGGCCAGCCAATCGGCCAAGGAGTCGCCGACGATCAGAATGCGATCCGCCCCGGTCAGGGGCAGGGGGCGCCGTAAAAGCCGCAAAGCGGGTTCGTCCGGAACAATGGCCCGCAGATAGGTGAAAGGATGGGGTTTAGCCAGCGGTGCATACTGAGGAGCGGCGTTCTCCGCTTCCAGCACGTCGTCCGCCGTCACAATCCGGCTGGGTTCAAAGGGGTCGAGCAAGTGGAGCGCCGACAGGGGGATCCGCGTTTCCATCCGCGGCCTTCCGGTCCCCATTCCCAGGAGCAGGTCCCGATCCCTCAGCCATTCCAGGATTTCCCGGATCTCCTCGGCGGGCCGGATTGGAATTTCATCGTACAAAAAGCCCCGTTTCTCCTCGTGGGGCGCCTGTCCATATCGTTCTCGGTAATGATCGGCCCCCAGGTACCACTCCTGGAAAACGTGCATCGTGACCGACCACAGGGCGCTCGTCCGGCCGAACTGATCGGTGGTCACGCCCGTCCACTCCCGGGCCCAATCGTTTAACGCCCGGAGCAGCCCATGTTGAACTGCGTCGGTGTTCTGAAGGGTGTTCAGAAAGGCGGCAAAATCCGGTTGGAATCCGATGTCCCGCAACCGCCCCCCGATCTCGGGCAGAATTTGGCCGTCGAGGGGGCACTTCAGCCAAGACTCCACCTGGGCCCGGTCGTGGTGAAAAAATTGATGTAACCCCCGCAGGAGCTGGTAAGAGAACGACAGGTAGACCATGTCCCAGTTGGAGTTGACACCCTTGCCTTTGAGGGCGTGAAGGATTTCGTCGTTTAAAAAAACCTTTTCGCGAATCGACCGAATCTCTTCTTCCGACGGGGTCGCGGTAAAAGATCCTTCCAAACCGAGGTATCGGGGGCTGTACAAAAGCTCCCACACTGCCAATGCCGATCCGTCAAAATATCGCTCTTCGCTGAGCAAAACGCCGTCTACATCAAAAAGAACCAGTTCGAGCATGCCAACCCCCATCCAGAAACTGACCTGCGGCGCGCCTGTGCGTGATCCTCCGCAGTTGACCTGCCCCACGGACGGCGCGCCTTCCCACGTCTATAAGAGTACCACGGCCACCCGGGCGGTGCACGGATTTTTTCCGGAATATCTAACGGAGTTGACCGGGTTTAGGGCCGAAGGAAGGCGCCCGGGCGCTGGGGCGGCAGGAATTTGCCCCGGCGTGTGGAAATACTTAATGCGCGGGCGATCTGCCGAGGGGCCGGCGTTCGGTGGGTGAACCCGGGCGCCGGCAACCGAGAAAGTACGAAACGGAGGGCGAAGGATGAGCCAACGAACAAAGGTTCAGTGGACGAAAGAAGAAGGCTATGCGGTCATCACCGTGGACAACCCGCCTCTCAACGTCATGAGTGAACAGGTGGGCAGGGAGCTTGGGGAGTGTGTGGACGAGATTGCCGAAGATCCCGAAGTGGTGGCCGTGATTGTCACCGGCGCGGGAACCCGGGCTTTTATGGCTGGAGCCGATATTAAGGAGTTTCCCCAGCGGATGAAACCCGGGGCCGCCGGAGAGATGTCCCGGCAGCTGCATGACGTGTTGAACCGCTTGGATGACCTGCCAAAACCGACGATTGCCGCCATTCGCGGCTACGCCCTGGGCGGCGGCCTTGAGCTCGCCCTCGCCTGCGACATGCGCATCGCCGGGGAAAGCGCGCAACTCGGGGTTCCTGAGGTGAAATTGGGGCTCTTTCCGGGAGCAGGGGGGACCCAGCGCCTGCCGCGCCTGGTTGGCGAAGCCAAAGCGAAAGAGATGATGTTTACCGGCGATCCTGTCTCTGCCGCCGAAGCTCGACAGATTGGGCTGGTGAACCAGGTGGTGCCGGACGATCAGGTGATGGAAGCCGCAAAAAACC
Organism: Kyrpidia sp.; assembly: GCF_023512215.1. NCBI lineage: Bacteria > Bacillati > Bacillota > Bacilli > Caryophanales > Alicyclobacillaceae > Kyrpidia > Kyrpidia sp. The sequence goes on from NZ_JAILZZ010000050.1 coordinate 18,440, forward strand.
TGGCCAAAACGATCACTCAACGCAGCTTGATGTCCCTTGGCCGGATCAAACGACTGGTCGATCAAGGCCTGGAACAATCCCTAAAAGAAGGTCTCCAGCTCGAGGCGCAACTCTTTGATGAAATTTTTCAGACGGAGGATGTTCGGGAAGGCGTACAGGCATTCCTGGAGAAGCGGGCCCCGAATTTCAAGCACCGTTGACCCACGCCGCGGCCGCCTGGCGGCCGTTTTCACGAATCGCCGGTGAGATCCGGTCCGGCCGCAGGCGGTGGTGATTCCCCCTACGGCCGACCAACCGGCCGGTTCGATTTTGCGGCAATCAGCCGTAGATGCGGCAACTCACATACCCGTAATCCCTGAATAGATCCAGTGGCTGGACGGTCAAAGCGGCCGAGGCCCGGGTGGAGGCGATGAGAAATTCCGCACTGTCCGGGGAGGCGAGAATCTCCTCCGGGGTCAGAAAGGCGGCCTCGGAGATCTCCCGGCCGTCCGGGCGGGGTTCAATGTTCGGATCCATGTCTTTTAAAGTCAGAACGATCAATGTGTCGTGCTTGCCGTTTCGCAACACCCCGGATCGGACGGCGATGATCCCGGTAGCCTCTCCCCTGCAGCCCGTCTCTTCCTGAATCTCCCGGGCAACCGCTTCTTCCAGGGTCTCCCCGCCGTGTACGAACCCCCCGGGCAACGTCCACAGACCTCGTGTGGGCCCGTAAGTCCTTTTGACCACGAGGATCTTGCCCTTTCGCTCCAGACGGCCCGCCACACCGAGCCATACGTCCTGATCCCGTGTTTCCACCCTATCCCCACCTCTTTCCCACTCCTCGGGTCGGTTTGACATTCGCGGCGATCCTTGGCACACTGAAACCGACTTCGGGCGCTCCGGCGCCGCAAAATAGCGAAAAGATGAACCGGAAAGGAAGGCGCCAGGATGATCGCTATGTTGGTGATTTTATCATTGTTGACCCTTGTGGTCACCTTCGGCCTCGGATTTATCATTGACATGTTGACGCCGTGGTGGACGAGCCTCGTCTTGTACGCGGCCTTGGTGGTATACGTCTTGATCCGCACGTCGGGGGTACTCCGGCCTTTTGACTGGACACTGGTCATCATCGGCGCCGTGGGGGCAACGGCTAGCGGCCTTGTGATCCGGACGCTTAGAAGACGGGGTTTCCGTATGTTCGGCTGACGAGGCGATGCGGAGATCACCCATTCCCCAGCTGAAAAAAACCCCCGTCCTGGTTGTCGGGCGGGGGCTGACCTGGAACCCTTAACCTTTGTAGCGCTGCCGGGCTTCGTCGAGGAGACGACCGGCATCTTCAATTCCTCTCCACCCGTCGACCGTCACCTTTTTTCCTTCTAAGTGCTTATACACGGAAAAGAAATGGGCGATCTCATCGAGGATGTGGGGTGGAACGTCTTCGAGGGATTGCACTTGTTTCCACCGGGGGTCGTCCGTAGGCACCCCCAGGAGTTTCTCATCCTTCCCTTTGTCGTCCGTCATCAACAGCACCCCGACCACCCGAGACTCAATGACGCACCCGGGAAAAGTGGGGAAGGTGGTCAGGACCAAGATGTCGAGGGGATCTCCGTCTTCTGCCAATGTCTCTTGTATGTATCCGTACTCGGTGGGATAATGCATCGGTGAATAGAGCACCCGGTCCAGGCGGAAGACGCCTTTCTCTTTGTCGTACTCGTACTTGTTCTGGCTGCCCGTGGGAATCTCAATAAATGCATCGACGATCAGCTTCTCCGTGGCCATTGTCCATCCTCCTCTGCTCATTTCACGATTGTATTATACCGTATCCCATCGGTGGCGACAAAAGCAC
>NZ_JAILZZ010000051.1:0-20211 GCF_023512215.1 Kyrpidia sp.
AGTTTTCCCGGTACTTTAACCGCGTGTGGGAGGAGTTGAAAGATCATGTCCGGGTTTGAACAGTTTGGGGAGTTGGATGAAAAAGGATGGGGCGGGATGGCGGAGAATTCGGCGGCGACTCGGGCTGTGCCCAGTGCGGCCTATCGGGCTTACCTGCGGTGGCAACGGGGACGAATTCGCCGCATCCGGGCGGGGCGGTGGCTGCTGCTCCTGGTGGTGCTGGGGATCTGGGAGCTTGCGGCCCGGCTGCACTGGGTCGATCCTATGTTGACCAGCATGCCGTCCCAGATCGCCACCAGTTTCTGGGCCTTGGCCGGGCAGGGACAAATCGGTTATCACACCTGGGTGACGGTCCAGGAGACACTGGGCGGATTCGTCTTGTCCATGGCTGTGGGCGGGTTGGCCGCAGTGGTCCTGTGGTGGTCTTCGTTCCTCTCCAAGGTGCTGGAGCCGTACCTCGTCGTCCTCAATGCACTGCCCAAAGTGGCACTGGGGCCGATTTTTTATATTTGGCTGGGGGACCGAAATTCCATCTATGGGATGGCGGTGGCCATTTCCATTGTGGTGACGGTCCTGATGCTGGAGTCCGGCTTCCGGGAGGCCGGCCGGGACAAATTGAAGTTGATGGAGTCCCTGGGGGCAACGAGATGGCAGATGTTCGAGCTCGTCGTCCTCCCGGCCTCGGTTCCCAGTCTGGTGGCGACCATGAAGGTCAACATCGGGTTGACGTTGGTCGGCGTGATCATGGGGGAGTTCCTCTCTTCCAAGGCGGGGCTCGGGTTCCTGATTCTATATGGCGGCCAAGTGTTCCAAATGAATCTCGTGATGACCAGCATTGCGCTTCTGGTCATCGTCTCCATCATGTTGTATGGCCTGATTGTTGTGGCGGGGCGCCTGCTGCAGAAGCGATACCATTTTGAGTGAAAGCGGGCAATAGAAACGTGATAGAAACTTGGGGCGGTCGCGCGGGGCCGCCCTTTCACGCGGCGTCATGGGGAGAATAAACTCGACAAAACTGAGGCAAAATCTGGGATGTTCGATGACAATGTGTCCCGGGTAGTGGTTTTTATCCCCGCTTTTTGAAATACTGAAAGAGGAACCTGATGTCCCAACAGGGAGGGGAGCCTCATGAAAGAGAACGTTGGGAAAGTGGACCGCATCGTTCGAGCCGTGATTGGAATCGTTTTGTTGGCACTGTTGTTCATCTTGCCGGGCAATGCCAAGTACATCGGTCTTATCGGCATCATTCCCTTGTTCACGGCGGTGGCGAAATGGTGTCCCCTGTATTCGTTGTTTGGCATCAACACCTGTCGGCGGGTCAATCGGTAGGTGGACGGTTGAAACGATCATGCGAGCAGGATATGTGCGGAAAAGGCGGGCGATGGGGCCCGCCTTTTTGCGTTCCTCCCCATTTGCCAACATGGCCGGGAGGTCGAATTTCTCGATCTCGCCGCCGGGTTCTCCTACGGTGCCTACTCGAAGGTCATGATCGTCGTCATCCACCACGCGAATACGACAGCCGGAGATGGCGCGACCTGTCGACTTCGGGAAGCGGATCATTTCTTCAGGCAGGGTGACGGCGATCATGCCGAAAGATTCTGTTTGCCCGAAGCCCTGAATGAGAACGGCTTTCGGAAACCACCGCAGTACCGCCTCTGGGCGAAGGCGAGTTCTCCCTCGCCGGACCCGGGGCCGATGAACGGGCGGCTTTCGCTCTGGAGACGCTTAGCAAACGGTATGAGCGCTTTTATAACGGCCGGGACGAAAATCGCTACGATCCCGAGGGGATGACGACCCAAGCGGAGGCGGTGGCCCTGTTGTTGGGGGCCCGGAGCAAAGGTGGCCGGTGACGGGCCTCGCAGCCCGTCAAATTCCATCTTCCGGCACGCATTGGGCTATAATGTCTGTTGGAGGTGTCGGAGTTGGAGCAAACAAAACTTGGCCGCTCGAACATCCAAGTCAGCCGAATCGGGTTGGGAACCTGGGCGATCGGCGGATGGATGTGGGGTGGAACGGACGAACAAGAATCCATACGGACCATTCTGCGGGCGCTGGAACTGGGGATCAACCTGATCGACACCGCTCCCGCCTACGGGGCGGGCTTGTCGGAGGAGATCGTGGGGAAGGCCGTGAAACAGTACGGCCATCGGGAAGACGTGGTCATCGCCACGAAGGTCGGCCTTGAACTCCTGCCCGGTGGCGGGGTCCGGCGAAATGCGACCAAACAGGCGCTCCAGAAGGAGCTCGATGATTCCCTGCGCCGACTGCAGACCGATTATATCGACCTCTACCAGGTGCACTGGCCGGATCCCCTCGTGCCCGTCGCGGAAATCGCTGATACCCTGCACGACATGTTAAAAGCGGGCAAGATCCGAGCCGTGGGTGTGAGCAATTTTTCACCCGCCCAGATGGAGGAATGGCTATCTGTGGCACCCCTTCACACCGCCCAGCCCCCTTACAATATTTTTGAGCGGGAGATCGAAAAGGACGTTCTCCCGTTCTGTCGGGAGCACGGGATCGCCACCTTGATGTACGGGAGTTTGTGCCGGGGGCTGCTCACGGGCAAAATGAAACGGGAGACCACCTTCCAGGGGGACGATCTGCGCAAGACGGATCCGAAGTTTCAGCAGCCCCGTTATGATCAATACCTCTCGGCCGTGGAACAAATCTCGGCCATTGCCCGGGAGTACAACAAAACGATGCCCCAGTTCTCCGTTCGCTGGGTGCTCGATCAGCCGGGGGCGTCGGTGGCCCTGTGGGGGGCGCGGCACCCCGAACAATTGGCCGATGTGCCCGGGGTGGACGGATGGCACATCCGGGCGCAAGATTTGAAACGGGTGGACGAGATCCTCGAGAGGAGCGTCACCGATCCGGTGGGGCCGGAGTTTATGGCTCCGCCGTCGAGGTAATCCGTTCACGTGGAAGGGACCAGCTTCGGCCGGTCCCTTTGGCATGTTGCCCGGCATACGTGTTATTGCCCGGCATACGTGTTATTGCCCGGCATGGGCGTTGACCAGGTGGAATCCGGCCCGATGAGTCGGATACGAACAGTATTCGGGCGGATGACGGGCAAATCGGCGATTGCTATACTGGGAATAGACAGAACTATTTTTTCTGGTCGTTTATTGGGAACAGGAGCGTGAGCGAGATGAAGCGGTGGAGGAGGCGGGCGGTGGCCGCGGTGTTGGGGACGGGGTTGATTGTCACGGGTGCAGCGGGCGGAGAGGTGGAAGCGGCCGGGGCAGATGCCGCAAGTTCCCCCAGGGGAGCTGTGGCGGGTGCCGGAGCGGCGCCGGTGTCTGAAACGGCGGTGCCAACCGGTGCACCGGCGAGGGATACTTCGCCCGGGCAGGAGCCGGAAGCGGCCAAGGTTTTGGCGGAATTGCACGTCGATGTCACCGGGGACGATTTCCCGGATACCGTGGATCTCACGGGCCGGCCCCTCATGGCCGGGAGCCCCATGCTGGGCGATTTTGTCCTGACGATGACCCACGGGGTGGCGGGCACGAAAATCATCCTGCCCCTGGGTCCGAAAAGTTTTGTCGGCCTGGAGCCCGTCTTGTATCCAGTGGACATTCCGGGGCAGCGGGGTTCCGGAGTTCTCGTTTCTATTGGAAACGGGGGCAGTGGAGGCACCCGGTCGAGCCTTCTCGTGTCCTTTGCGGAGGGCGTCGCCCGGGAGGTGGTTCCCAGGGAGGAACTGAATGCGGGACTGCAGGCGAAAATTGAGTATCTGGACGGCTTCAAAGCGCGGCTCACAGAGCCCCGAACCGGCAGATCGGTCACCCTTGACCTCCGGGACCGCAAAACCGATTACCTTCGGTTGGGGATTTTCGACCAAAATGGCAAATTGCTGAAGCCGGTGTCGGGGTTTGTGGATGGATACAGCGTTTTCGTGCCGGTGCGGCAGCCGGATGGCCACCAAGTTTTTGAGGGCAGGCAGACGCTCTCCGGCGCCTACCGTTCCGACGGTTTGGCGGTGTTGGCCTCCACCTGGGCCCTCCAAGACGGCAAGCTCGAACTGCGGGATGTCCGGTTTTTGACGGTGGGCCCGAAAGGTGCGGCGGCGGACCCCTCCCTGGACAACCAGCCCGCTCCAAAGTATCCGGTGGGAAGCGAATTTTCTGAGCCCGGCACGTGGCCTCCCGAGACGATCCTGGATTCCCGCTACGCCGACATGGATGGAGACGGGGTGCGGGATTCTGTGTTGCTGCTCGGCACCCGGCGGCCGGACAACGGTGCCATGTGGTGGAATATTTCCCCGGCGGTGGTGGACGGGGCGACGGGGGCATCCCATATTTTTAGACTCGACGGAGAAGACCAAGGGTATTCCCCCCTACTCTGGGTCGGTCCTCTCGGGGAAACCGGGCAGAAAGTGATTTTGGCGAGCATTGAGACCGGCGGCAGTGGAGGGACCTCCTATTATAGCTTGTGGACCGTGAAGGACGGGCTATTACATCCGGTGATCGATCCCGCAGCCCTCAGTGACGGGGTCGCCAAAAAAGCGTCGGTGCGGTTTTTGCCCGGCTTTCTGGCCGAGCTTCGCATTCCGTCGGTTCACGTTCAATGGACCTTCGACGTGAGCGATCGCAAAGACGAGTACATCGCTCTGGGGCTTTACAATGACCAGGGTCGGCTTTTGAAAAATCAAGAGGGCTGGGTGGATCCGCTGTCTTCCTTGACTCCGGTGGATGAGAACGGGGATGGCGTTTATGATGCCCTCATTGGCAAGCAGGCGATTGCAGGGGCGGCCCACGTGGACCGGCTGGGCACGGCGGTGTCGCGCTGGGTCCTGTCGGGGGGTCAGCTCACTTTGCGGTCGGTGCGGGTGGAGCCCACACCCCCTGCCCCCGGGGCGTAAGGCAGAGCCCAACTGGCCGCCGGCGATCCGAACCCAAGATCGCCGGCGGCCCTGGCTCAGTATCCCCGTTTGGTGAGCACCAGCCCGCTGATGCCCCCGACAAAGGCGAAAATGATGAGGTACGGAAAGCCGATGGCAAAGGAGATTCCTAGAATATAAGTGCCCACGGCGGCGATGATGTTCTCCAGACCGTTCAGGAGACCCGCTCCGATGCCGACGTTGCGGCTGGGAAACATCCGTTGCAGGGAACTCCAGATGGTGGGCAGGACCACGCCGTTCATGGCCGCAGAAATGGAAATGAGGATCATGGCCAGCGTCAGGTCGGCGGCCCGGGTACCGAGCCATAAGCCCAAACCGGCAATCAGGGTACCGATGCCGGCGAAAATCGAGCGCTTCATGAGCTTGTCGCTGGTCAGTGCCGTGATGATCATAAACAAGGTCATCAGAATATACGGCAGCATGTACCAGAACCCGGTCATGTGCAGGTCGATGTGCCGCACTTTGATCAGGTAGTTCGGCAGCCAGAAGGTGATCCCGTAAAAGACCGTGGCCATCCCGGACCAGTTGATCAGCAGCAGCCAGAAATCCCCTTTGCGCAGCACGTCGCCGATGGTGACCGATTCACCGACAGTTTCCGTCTCCGCTTCGGCGCCTGCGCGGATATAGGCCACTTCCGACTCGGAGACAAATCGACTTTGCTCCGGCCGGTCTTTCGCCACCCACCAAATGAGCGGGACCACGATCACCAGTCCGATGATCCCCATCACATAAAAGGGCACCCTCCACGACCCGGAACTGAGGATCAACCAGGTCACCAGCGGGCCCGTGATGATGGGCCCCACGGTGAGTCCGAACTCCCAGAACATGTTTGCCCGGGCGCGCTCGGCAGGCGGAAACCACGTCTTGACCCATTTGGAGTTCATGGGCCAATGCATCCCTTCCCCGAGGCCGAGCAGGACCCGGGAGAGCACCAGGGCCACGGAACTCCATACCGCTCCGGTGAACAGGGTCATGACCGACCACCAAACCAACGCGATCAGGGCCACTTTGCGGGGGCCCAGGCGATCTCCGAGATAGCCGCCGAAGATATTGGCCAGGCCGTAGGAGAACAGAAACAAACTGTTGGCCAGGGCCAGGGCCGCGGCGGTGACCACGCCGTTTTTGACCATCTCCGGTCCGGCGATGGAGATGTTGGTGCGATCGATGTACGAAATGAGTAGAAGAATCCAGAGGGCGATGGCAAACCACCAGCGGAACCGAGTGGTCGGTCGGTCCAGGGCGCCGATGCCACTCCACGAACTTGGATGAGCCATACGAAAACTCCTTCCTGACCTGCCGATGGTTCACGACAGGAAAATCATACGCCGATCCTGGGACTCTATTCCAGGTTGAGGAGGCATAGACATAAGGTGTCCCGGTGATCAGACAACATTATCATAAGAATTGTGCGCGTCCTGTGTCAATCATTGATGTGTGGAAAAGCACCCGGACCCGAGGACCGCCTGGATCCGGCTTCCATCACGCAATGATTGAGGCAAAGGCGTATGGCCACCTGGCGCAGCCACGGTTTACAGGGCCTCCCGCGTTGAAATCGGTCCAAATTGCGGCATGAGCGGATGAACATTTCCTGGGTCAGGTTCAGGGCATCGTCTCGGTCTCCGCTGAATCGGCGGCGTAAGGCGTACACGTATTTTTCGTAGCGATTCATCAACTCCCGGTCTCCCTCTTCATCTCCGTTGCGGCAGAGGAGGATCAGCCGGCGGTCTTCGTCGGCGGCCATCCGGTCGCCCTTTCTTTCCCCGATCCCACCCTCACGATACCCGGATGTTGGGCGGCAGTTTTCAGCCCGGAGGAGCATGGGATTGTTTTCTTTTTTCGATCGTCGGTGCAGTTTGTGCGGTCGGAAAACGAAGCCGCTGCGGGTCTATGTCGATGATCGAGGCAGAAAGATCCGCCTGTGCCCGGCTTGTTCCGAGCACGCCGAGCGGAGGGCGTATCGGATCAAAAACTGATTGATATCTTGGAGTGACGGTTGTGAAGACCTACCAGTTTCGGCTTCCTTTTTTCAAGTTGTCCCAGCACCCCGCGGCGTTGATCGATGAAGAAGGGCGGAAAGTGGGCGATGTCAGGCGCTATTTCAACCGATGGTGGCAATGGTGGGCGGATTGGGTATTTCATAGTTGGATTTGTCACGTGCAGGCCCGGGACGGCGAGGGACGGGAGTGTGCCGATTTCCGGGAGGTTGTGAACACGTGGAAGTCGTGGATTCGGTGCACGTGGAACGTGGTGATCGAGGACGGATCCGGCCGGCGGTCGGAGGGCGTGCTGACCGATCGAACTGTGGTGAGGCCCAGGCAGCGGTTGCTGTTCGAGAGGTCCGATCTGAAGGTGGAGGTGGAACGGAATTGGGGCGACCGGACTGTGCGGTTCCGGGACGGGGAAACGGGATGCCTGATGGCCGAGGCCCGGCCGGAGCATCTCGTCTGGCCCCACGACGTCCGCCTCGCGGTGTACGATGAGCGACTGACGGCCTTTGAAGCGGCGTGCATCTACCATTTGTTGTGTCTGAAATACTAGAGAGCAACGGTAGGAGTTGGCGGAGATGGACCCGGCGATCAAGAAAGCGAAGACGACGCTGGACATGAACGGCGACGGGGTGCGCGACTCCGTATTTTTACTCGGCCGTCCGGGCCCCGACGGCAGTTCGATGTGGAAAGATGTGCGCCTGGCGATGGTCGACGGGGCCGCGGGAGCTCTGACGGTCTACGCCGCGGGAGACGCAAACACGGGATACGCACCACACCTGTGGATCGGCTTCCTGGGGGACGCGACGCATAAAGACGTCCTGGTACGCATAGAGTCCGGGGGCAGCGGGGGCACGTGGTATTACAGTCTCTTCACTCTGAAGGACGGGTTGCCGGCTCCGGTGGTGGATCCATACGCGTTGACCGCCGGCATTTCCCAAGAGGCATCGGTGCGGTTCCTGCCGGGATTTCTCGTCGAGGTGCGCATGCCCTCCGCCCACGTCCAGTGGGTTCTCGATGTGAGCGACCGCAGCGCGGAATACACGGCGCTGGGGTTCTATGACGAACAAGGGCGGCTGTTGACATCCCGGGAGGGATGGGTGGATCCTTTGGTCTCTTGATTCCGGTCGATGAGAACGGGGACGGGATTTACGAAGCATTGATCGGAGAACAGCAAATCGCGGGTGCCGCCCATGTGGACCTGGGCACCGTGGAGTCGCGCTGGCAGGTCTAGGGCGATCGGCTGATTCTGCAGTCGGTTCGCATTCGCCAAGATGGCGTCCAAGCCGTCTCGTAGCTGTTTCTTGCAGTCGGCGGTCGTCGGCGACTGTGTCATTCCCCTTTGCGCGACCCGCGCGGCCGCAGGGGAGAAAGCCCGCCCAGTTGTTCCCGCAATTGTGTATTTTCCGTAAAATCATCCGTATGATCTTACGGAAGGATATCCGGGAGATCTTCCACAAAATCACAAAGGAAGCGAATGAGGGCGATGAGGTCACCGCGCACCCGAAGGTTTTAACCCGCGGTCCGTGTTGCTGATATGCAAATGAAGACGGTGCAATAGAGACACCCGGGCGGACACGGGGGGAGGGGGAGGATTGGGATGGAGTGGCTGCCGATCGTCGTGATTGGGACTCCAACGCGGCGGGTGCGTCGGCCTGTCCGTGAGCCGAGCGGGACAAGGCCCGGAGTGCGCCGGGCGTTCGGCGGGCGGTAACCCGCCGTCTTTACCCGGCCGCATACTCCGGGCCGAAAGGTGATCTCAGTTTTTCTCTTCGTGCGTCTTGCGGAACTGGCTGATTTTGGAGGCCAGCTCCGGGACGAGTTCGGCCAGCCTCTCCAGAGCGCCCTTTTGCGTTAACGAAAAGACTTTCACGTCGTCGTCGCGGATGACCACCAGGGCCGCGGGGACGAGCTTGGCCCCTCCGCCGCCGCCGCTTCCGGTCCCGCCTGAGCCTTCCGGTTCATTGCCTTGTCCGCCACCGCCGCCGAATCCAAAGGATGCGCTCACTACCGGGATGAGCGTGGTGTTGCCGACGGTGATGGGCTCTCCGATGACCGTCTTCGTATTGACGAGATTTTCCAAATGCGCGACAACGGCGTCAATCGTTTCCTTAACCATGTCAATGCGCCTCCTTGTTGAGTCCGATCGCGCCTGCCGGGGGCCCGCCACAGGTTCCGCAAGGCCCGGAGCAGCCGGCGTACGTCTTTTCTGGCCAGAAGCGACAGGGCGGTGCCGAGGATGGCAATGGGGGTGAACCGGGCTTGGCCCCGCAGGGTGAGGTCCGGGACGGTGTTGACAAAATCCGGTTGAATTCCGAGGGAGATCCGCTCCTTTGTTGCCGCGCCTGCGACCGGCTCCAGCGCCGCCTGGAGGGCCGCGATCCAGCCGGTCCAGGCCGGGTCCGGGGTCGCGTAGGTTCCGCGGGCCTGAAATTCCAGGTGAAGGGCTTTGGCCAAACGCCCCAGAACCGTGAAAGCTGTGGCGATCCATTCTTCGTCTCTCATTCGCCGGAGAAGCCGGGGCAGATCCCGGGCGTCAAAGCCACTCGTCCGTCCGCCGGCCGACTTTTGGCGGGTGTCCCGGCGGGCTCGGCGCTTCTTCCGCCCGCGGCGGGTCGCGCCCGCGCGACTGGGGCCGGCCCGCCGCTTCGCCACGGGGATTCCCGCGATGCGCAGTTCAAGCTCGGGCCCCGGATGGCGGGCGTCCGGCCCACTGCCCGGCGGGGTCTCCTGGGCAGTCGGGCTGCCGGATCCCTCCATAGCCGGTAGGAGCGGTTCGATCCCCAGGCCGGATCCCCCGCTGGTCGGTTCGGACCTCCCGTTCGTCGGTTCGGGCGTCCCGTCCGCCCGCCGGGGTTCCCCGACCCGGAGTCGTATCCGGACAACCCCCCAGTACCACGTCGCGGACAAGCTTCCATCTGAGGTTGTCCCGACCCGGCCGGCGGCCTGAAGGCGGCAGGGGCCGAGCAGGACGACGACGAGCAAAATCACCGCCAGGGCAGCCACCGTCCAGGCGGCCCAGTGAACAATGGACAACAGCGCGGTCATGTTTTGGACCTCCTCCGCCCCCCGGCGCCTTTGTGATCAGCTCCGAAGGCTGCCCGGCACTGCGGGCTGATCCGCCGGGCACCCCCGTTTTTACCTTGGACGGGGAATCAGGCCCAGGAGCCTTCCGAGACGGCCTTTTTTTCGCCTCCCCGTCTTGGGGGAATGTGATGCCCGGCCGGAGGAAGCCGGGGGCCGGGTCAACAGGTGTGCCCCGGGGATGTACTGCATCCCCGTCCATACCGGCCGCATGATCGCCGGCTGCGCTCTCAGCCAGAGAAGGGCGGCCTGGCGGGCCGGGAGAGGGGAGGACCGCGGCGCGGACTCGCTCTCGCCATGGGGCCCTGCTCCTGCGGTATCCCTCCGGACCTGTTCACGATGAGCTTTTACGGCTGCCAGCACCTGCCGGCGCTGATAGACGAGTTCCGGGGCCGGCTCGACATCGGCGACCCGGTCCAACTCCATCCACAACAGTTTCAGCGCGGCGAGTTCCCGGCGGCACGTCGAGCAAATCGCCAAATGATGCTGCACCGCCGCCTCCGCCTCGGGTTCTAACTCCTGGTCCAAATACGCCTGCAACAACATCGGGTCGCATTCCACCTTTCACACCTCCCATCCGTAGAGCCGGGCGAGCTCCGTCTTCAGCCGGTTCCGGGCGCGAAACAGATAGGTTTTGACCGTGCCTACCGGGAGATCGGCGGCTTCGGCGATTTCTTGATAACTCATCCCCTCCTGGTGGCGGAGGGTGACCACCAGGCGATACACGGGAGGGAGCCGTCCCACGGCCTCCCAAATCCGGGCGCTCAGGTCCCGCCATTCCACTGCTGCCGCGGGGTCGTCCCCGGAGGTCAGGGTGTCCCCCAGAACGATCTGTTCCCCCAAGGCGTATTCCAGGGAAAGGGGCTTTTCACCGGTTCCCGCCCGGGAGTCCCGGAGGTGGTTGAGTGAAAGGCGGACGGCCACCTGGCGCAGCCAGGGCTTGAAAGGTCTCCCGGGTTCAAACCGGTCCAGGTGCTGAAAAGCCCGGATGAAGGTCTCCTGGGTGAGATCCAGGGCGTCTTCCCGGTTGCCCGTCAGGCGAAAACACAGAGTGTAGACATATTTTTCATAGCGCCGCATTAACTCCCGATACCCTTCCTCCGCCCCCTCCCGGCAGAGGAAGATCAGCCGGCGGTCTTCTCCGGCGGGCATCCGGCCCCACTCCCTTCCCTTCCATCCCCACTATACCCGGCCCGTGGGTGCCGGGTTTCAAGAAAACGCTCGGCTGCGAAAAATTTTGTCCACCGGCCTGGGCCGCCCGGTGGGGCGAGGGGACCTGTCCGCGGCAACGGCCGTTCACCGTCGCGGCACTGTGGCGCGCCAGCGCTTCACAGGAACCGACCACGCGGGCTTTTCGGTTCGATCCACCCGCTGGGGCGATGCGGCGGTGGTTTCTGGCCACGATGTGGAAATGTGATAGCTCTGGCGATGACAGCAAGTACAACGCAGGAAAGGTGGACGGCAGTGACGGGCAGCTCGCTCTTTTCTGCTCGAATTACGGCCGATGCAAAGCCGACTTAAGGAGAGCTCAAGAGGGAGGATGAGCGGGCGTTTTTGAGTAAGAATTTAATCGTGGAAAACAAAAGAACCTCCTGTCATTGGATTAACGGGAACAAATGGACATCGTACTGTCTGGATCAGCGGTTGCGTGTGCACAGCAGCTCCTCAAGCCTGGATTTCCCCTCCAGGCGGCGCCAGGCGGGGACTGCCGCCCCCGCCTGCTCGATTCCACCCCTTTTCACCGGACGATTCGCCGATAGACCACAAAGGAGTAGATGGTGGGGATAAGGGCCGCCGCCAGGGCCCCTGCGAGAAAGATCCAAACGGCCAGGTCACCCGGCAGAAAGGCGCTCACAAAAGCCAGGAACCCCGCCGCCACCCACAGGGGGCCCGCCATACGATGGGTCCGGCGCCACACCTCCTCATTGGCCAGGGTCCAGGGGGTGCGGATGCCGATGAAATAGTTAAATCGAATCCGTGCCATGAAATTGCCAAGCAGGATGAACACGACCCCGATGCCTCCCAGCACGATCAGCTGGATATTAAAACGCTGCCCGAGGTTGTAATAGATCAACACCACGTCGATCCCCGAGAGAAATGCGGCCATGAGCAAGCGGAATGCCTGATAGAATCCGGAGAATTTCATGTAGTTTTCCCGTTTGGGGTCGATCCACATGGCCACCTTCATCAGGGCGGCGATTCCGAGATTGAGGCCGGCGGCCATCACCAGAAACCACCCTTTGCTCTGGAAACCGTTGGGCCGATTGTGAAGATCAAAATGCACCGCCAGTTGGTTCGGCAACTGGTCCCAGTACAGTCCTGCGATGATGAGGGGGATCAGGGCAATGACCAGAATTGCCCAATCCACGCCAGTCCACTTGGCCTTGGCCTCACTCATGCGAATCCTTCTCCTTTCCCTCTTCCCGGCTGACCATCTCCAGCACCCACGCGAGAACATCCTGAAGCACGGTGGTGTTGAGGGAATAAATGATTTGTTGTCCCCGCCGCTCATCCAGGACCAGCCCGGCGTGCTTGAGGATGTTCAGATGGTGCGAAATGCTGGGTTTTGTCAACGAAAAATGATCGGCGATCTCCCCGGCCGTGAGGTCGCCTCCGCGCAACAGGCGCAAAATTTGCCGCCGGGTGGGGTCTGACAGCGCTTTGAACGCATCGTTCATCCCTCTCACCACTTTGATATTTTGATAAATATCTAATTAAAGGATACCCGAGGACTGTGGTCTTGTCAACGGGAAGGCGGCCAGTTTCCGGAGTGTCCCGTCCTTTCATTGCGCTACCAACGGGGGGTGCCCCCCCTGCTCCGCTATTCTTCCAATGAAGTGAAGATGGACCGGGAGGCGGCGCGCCGGTAGGTCCGGGATCGGCCGTCCTTTTTTATCGCTCTGGCGCAAACCCGGGTGTGGCTTCGGTACAACAGGGCGCGGTGATTGCAATTTTATACATGCGGATGTATAATCATTCACGATCATGTTGGCGGAAAGGTGCCGGGGAAGGAGAGGACGGCGGTGAAGGGGAGTTTAATCCTGGAGAATGGGCGCGTGTTTACCGGGGAGATGCTGGGGCGGCCCGAGCGCCGGTACGGGGAAGTGGTGTTCAACACCGGGATGACGGGATATCAGGAGATCCTCACCGATCCCTCCTATGCGGGTCAGATCGTGACGATGACCTATCCCCTGATCGGAAATTACGGGGTCAACGAGACCGATTTTGAATCCCGGAAGCCGTGGTTATCCGGGTTTGTGACGGCGGAGTTGTGCGATCGGCCGAGCCATCATGCTTCCCGGGAGACGGTGGACGCGTACCTGCGGCGCCAGGGGGTGGCGGCTCTCACCGGGGTGGACACCCGGGCTTTGGTGCGGACGATCCGCGACCAGGGGGCAATGAAGGGCTGGATTGTGCCCGGGGAGGCCCTGGAGGCGGAGGGCGCCGTAAACCCGAAGACGTCGGGGCACTCCTTGGCGTTTCCCGACCTGCCCCGGGACTGGGTGCGGCAGGTGACGGTGCCCGAGGCGTATACGGCTGCGCCGACGGGACTGTTTCACGTGGTGGTGATGGATCTCGGAGCCAAAGGGCACATCGTCGACAGCTTGGCGCAGCTCGGATGCCGGGTGACGGTGGTGCCTTCCTTCTATACGTTTGAGCAGATCGCCGCCCTGGAACCGGACGGGGTGGTGTTATCCAACGGCCCCGGTGATCCCCGGGATGTGCCCGAAGTGGCCCGGGAGGCCAGGCGGGTGGCGGAGCGGTGGCCCACCTTCGGCATTTGCCTGGGGCACCAGGTGCTGGGTCTCGCTTTCGGGGCGAAGGTGGAGAAGTTGAAATTCGGCCACAGGGGGAGCAACCATCCGGTGAAGGACCTGCGCTCCGGCCGGGTGTGGATCACCCCCCAGAATCACGGGTACGCCCTGACCGAGGACGATTGGCCCGGGGAGCTCGAAGTGACCCACCGGCACGTCAACGACGGCACGGTGGAAGGGCTCCGGCACCGGGGGCTGCCGGTCTTTTCGGTGCAGTACCACCCCGAGGCCCATCCCGGGCCTGCGGATTCTTTTTACTTATTCGAGCAATTCATCGCTTTGATGGAAGAAGGCAAGGGGGTACACGCCATTTATGCCGGGTAACGCACAGGCTGTGCTGCAGACGGCGTCCGCCGGTCCGCAGCGGGAGACGGAGAAGCAATCCCCGAGCCGGATCCTGGTCATCGGGTCCGGCCCCATTATCATCGGCCAGGCGGCGGAATTCGATTACGCGGGTACCCAGGCGTGCAAAGCCCTGCGGGAAGAGGGCTACCGGGTGATTCTCGTCAACAGCAACCCGGCCACCATCATGACCGACCTGGACATGGCCGATGTGGTCTACCTGGAACCCCTCACGCCCGAGTCCCTGGAAGCGATTATCGCCAAGGAGCGGCCCGAGGGTCTGCTTCCCACCCTCGGGGGCCAAACGGGGTTGAATCTGGCGGTGGCCCTGGCGGAGCGGGGCGTATTGGACCGCTACGGCGTGCGCCTCTTGGGGACGCCGCTGGCGTCGATCCAAAAGGCGGAGGACCGGGAGCTTTTTAAAGAAACGATGGAGCGGATCGGCGAGCCGGTGCCCGAAAGCGCCATTGTCCACAATATGGAGGAAGGTCTGGCGTTTGTCGAGCAGATCGGCCTCCCGGTGATCCTCCGGCCGGCGTACACCCTGGGGGGCACAGGAGGAGGCATCGCCGAGACCCTGGAGGAGTTCAAGGCGATCCTGGTCCGGGGCCTGCGCCAGAGCCCCATCGGCCAGGTGTTGGTGGAGCGGAGCATCCGGGGTTGGAAAGAGATTGAATACGAAGTGATGCGGGACGGAGCCGGCACCTGCATCACGGTCTGCAATATGGAAAATCTCGATCCGGTGGGGGTGCACACCGGGGACAGCATCGTGGTGGCCCCGTCCCAAACCCTGACCGACCGGGAGTACCAAATGTTGCGCAGCGCCGCCCTGCGGATTATCGACGCCCTGGAGATCGAAGGCGGCTGCAACGTGCAATTCGCCCTGGATCCTCAAAGTGAACGATATTATGTGATCGAGGTCAACCCCCGGGTGAGCCGGTCCAGCGCCCTGGCCTCCAAGGCGACGGGCTACCCCATCGCCAAGATCGCGGCGAAAATCGCGGTGGGCAAGCGCCTGGATGAGATTCTCAACCCGGTGACGGGAACGACCTACGCGAGCTTCGAGCCGGCGCTGGATTATGTGGTGGTGAAGATCCCCCGCTGGCCCTTCGATAAATTCCCCCAGGCCGATCGGCGGCTCGGGACGCAGATGAAAGCCACCGGCGAGGTGATGGCCCTGGGCCGCACCTTTGAGGCCGCGTTGCAGAAGGCGGTCCGCTCCCTGGACATCGGGGTGGAGGGGTTGGCGTGGCCCGACGGAGACCAGTGGTCTGACGGCGAGTTACAACAGCGCCTGGCGGGGGAGCCCGATGACCGGCGGATTTTTTACGTGGCGGAGGCCCTCCGGCGGGGGCACCCCGTGGATGAAGTGGCGGCCTGGACGGGAATCGACCCGTGGTTCTTGTGGAAAATCCGCACCATCCTCGATGAGGAGGAGCAGATGCTCCGGGAGGGATTCTCCTCGCCGGAGCGGGCGCGGATCTGGAAGGCGATGGGATTTTCGGACCGGCGAATCGCGGAGCTGACGGGACTGGACGTCAAGGAGGTGCGCCGGCGAAGAACCGCTTGGGGGATCCGGCCCAGTTACCTCGTGGTGGACACTTGCGCAGCGGAGTTCGCCTCCCGGACGCCTTATTACTATTCTACGTACCGGGGCGAGGACGAGGTGCGCGGAGGGACGGGTCCCAAGGCGCTGGTCCTCGGGTCCGGGCCGATCCGGATCGGGCAGGGGATTGAGTTCGATTATTGCTCCGTGCACGCCGTGTGGGCCCTGCGGCGGTTGGGGTTCGAGACGGTGATCATCAACAACAACCCCGAGACGGTGTCCACAGATTTTGACACGGCGGACCGACTGTATTTTGAACCCCTGACGGCGGAAGATGTGCTGAACGTCATTGAGCGGGAGGGGATCGAGCAGATTTACGTCCAGTTCGGCGGCCAGACGGCCATCAATCTGGCGGCGGAGCTGGCTCGGTACGGCCTGTCGGTCTGCGGCACCCCAGTGGAATCCCTGGATGCGGCCGAAGACCGGGAGCGTTTTCGCCAACTTCTGGATCGGCTGGAGATTCCCCAGACCCGGGGCGGCACGGCTTTTGATGTCCCCGGGGCGAAGGCGATCGCCGAGGCGGTGGGATATCCGGTGGTGGTGCGGCCGTCCTATGTGATCGGCGGCCGGGCGATGGAAGTGTGTTGGGATGTCCGGGAGCTGGAAGCTTATATGTCCCGGGCGGCCCGGGTCACCCCGGACCACCCGGTGTTGGTGGACCACTATCTGCCGGGGAAAGAAGTGGAAGTGGACGCGATCTCCGACGGCCGGGATGTCCTGATCCCCGGGATTTTTGAGCACATCGAGCGGGCCGGCGTGCATTCCGGGGACAGTATGGCCGTCTATCCGGACCAGACCCTGACCCAGGACGAACGGGCCCAGATGATCCGGGCGACCGAGCGGATCGCCCGGGCCCTGGGGATCGTGGGACTGATGAACATTCAATTTGTGATTCTCGACGGCACGGTGTACGTGCTGGAAGTCAACCCCCGGGCATCCCGGACAGTCCCGATTCTGAGCAAAGTCACCGGCGTGCCCATGGTGGAATTGGCGGTCCGGGTACAGCATGGGGAGCGACTCAGCAAACTCGGCTGGGGGACGGGGCTTCGTCCCCCGGGCTCCCGGGTGGTGGTGAAAGCCCCGGTCTTCTCCTTCTCGAAAATGTCCGGTCTGGATATTCACCTGGGACCGGAGATGAAATCCACCGGGGAGGTCCTGGGGGTCGGGGAGAGCTTCGGAGAAGCCCTGGAAAAGGCTTTTACCGCCGCGGGGATCCAGGTGCAGGAGGGCGGCGGGGTGTTTGCCTCGGTGAGCGATCGGGAAAAGCCCCAGGTGATGGACGACCTGGTGGCTCTGGCGGAGCTCGGCTACACCCTGTTCGCCACGCCGGGTACGGCGGCCGCCCTGGAGGGGCGGGGGGTCCCGGTCCGGCGGGTGGAGAAAAATGTGGAGGCGGTGGCGGATCTGTTGCGCTCCGGCCGGGTGGGGCTGGTGATCAATCTGCCCACTCAAGGCCAGGACGCCCAGCGGTTCGGCTTTGCCCTGCGGCGGATGACGGTGGAGATGCGGGTCTCCTGCCTGACGGCCGGGGATACGGTTCGGGCCTTGGTGGAGGGCCTGCGGGCGAGGCGCCGGGAATCCGGCGTCCGGGTGCTGCCCTTGGAGTGATCCCCGGGCCGGGATTCGGATGCCTGGCCGGGATGGGCATGGGACCGAGGCGATGCGGAAGTGAGCCCGGGTCCGGGGGCGGCCGGTCGGGTGTCCCGGCCGCGGGCCCGGGTGGGATCCATAGAGATGACGGGGAGGAGACGAGGGGATGGCGGAAGGGACGATCGATCTGCGAGGGCGGGATTTTCTCGATCTGGCAGATTTTACCCCGGAGGAGCTGCGGGGCTTGCTCCGGTTGGCGGCGGTGCTGAAAGAGAAACAAAAGGCCGGGGAGCGGGTCCAACCCCTCATGGGGAAAACGTTGGGGATGATTTTTGAAAAATCCTCCACTCGCACCCGGGTCTCCTTCGAGGTGGGGATGGTGCAACTCGGGGGCCACGCGCTGTTTTTGTCCTCCCGGGACACCCAGCTGGGCCGGGGCGAACCCATTCCGGATACGGCCCGGGTGCTGTCCCGATATGTGGACGGGATCATGATCCGGACCTTCAGTCACGAGTCGGTGCGGGAGTTGGCGGAGTACGCCACGGTGCCGGTCATCAACGGCCTCACCGACCTGCACCACCCCTGCCAGGTGCTGGCCGATGCCATGACGATCCTTGAGCACAAGGGCCGCCTGGAAGGCGTGACGGTGGCCTATGTGGGGGATGGCAACAATATGGCCAACTCCTGGCTGGTGGGGGCGCCCCTTTTTGGCATGAACCTGCGGGTGGCGACCCCCCCGGGCTACGAGTGCGACTCCGGGGTGGTGGACCGGGCCAAGGAGTTGGCGGCCCGGGCGGGGACGGAGATCAGCCTGGTGCACGACCCCCGGGAAGCGGTGGCCGGGGCGGACGTGATCTACACGGACGTGTGGGCCAGCATGGGCCAGGAGGCCGAGCGGGAAGAGCGGCTGCGCGCCTTTGCCGGGTTCGGGGTGACGGTGGCCTTGGCCGCCCAGGCGGCGCCGGATTACCTGTTTATGCACTGCCTGCCCGCCCATCGGGGGGAAGAGGTCGCCGCCGAGGTGATCGATGGGCCGCATTCGGTGATTTTTGACGAGGCGGAGAACCGGCTGCACGCTCAGAAGGCGATTCTGGTGGCCACCATGGCCGGTCGGCTTGCATAAATATACTTTTGCGTGCATAATGAACTCAAGGACATTTTCTAACGAAACGGGGACGAGGAGAAGATGAGCAAGCCAAAGATCGTGTTGGCGTACTCCGGGGGGCTCGACACCTCCGTGGCCATCGCCTGGCTCGAGGAGAAATTTGGATACGACGTGGTGGCCCTGTGCCTCGATGTGGGGGAAGGGAAGGATTTGGATTTTGTCCGGGAGAAGGCCCTGAAGGTGGGGGCCGTGGAGTCCTACGTCGTGGACGCCCGGGACACTTTTGCCCGGGAGTTTATCCTCCCGAGTCTGCAGGCCAACGCCCTGTACGAGGGCAAATACCCCCTGTCGGCGGCGCTGTCCCGGCCGCTCATCTCAAAATACCTGGTGGAGACGGCGGAGAAGGTCGGGGCGGTGGCGGTGGCCCACGGCTGCACCGGCAAAGGGAACGACCAGGTGCGGTTCGACGTGTCGGTGACCGCTTTGAATCCGAATCTGAAGATCGTCGCCCCGGTTCGGGAGTGGGCGTGGTCCCGGGACGAGGAGATCGGCTACGCCAAGGAGCACGGGATTCCCATTCCCATCACGGCCGAGAATCCGTTCAGCATCGACGCGAATCTCTGGGGACGCAGTTGCGAGGCGGGGGTGCTGGAAGATCCTTGGGCGGAGGCGCCCGAGGAAGCCTTTGACTGGACGGTGAATCCCAAGGACGCGCCGGACGAGCCCGAAGACGTGGTGATCGCCTTTGAAAAAGGGGTGCCCGTGGCGCTGAACGGCGAGCGCTTGGACCTCGTGACCCTCATCGCCCGGCTGAACCAGATCGGCGGCCGGCACGGGGTCGGGCGTATCGATCACATTGAGGACCGGCTGATCGGGATCAAGTCCCGCGAGGAGGTGCAGACGGCTTTGGAGAAGTTTGGCATCCCTCTGGTATTACAGCCCAAGGAAAAAAAGAGGAGACGGCAGAAGGCATCATCGGTGTCGTTGGAAGAAGCGGATACCGAGTCTTCCGAGGAGTAACAGATAGATGAGACATGCGGTAGACGGCAGAAAACTCAGTCGGACCACAGAGCAACGGTGGGCTCTCTACCGCAATCTGGTGTCCGACCTCATCCGTTATGAAAAGATCGTGACCACCGAGGAGAAAGCGAAGGAGGTGCGCGGTCTGGTGGAGAAGATGATCACTCTGGGCAAGGAAGGCAGCCTGGCCTCACGACGTCGTGCACTAGCGTTTATTACAGATAAGAAGCTTGTGGGGAAGCTGTTTGGCGAGCTGGCACCGAGGTTCAAGGAGCGCCCCGGCGGCTATACTAGGATTATCAAATTGAGGCGGCGGGTCGGGGATGGGGCACCTTTGGTGCAGCTCGAGATGGTGGAGTAAGACTATCGCCTACATGTGTGGTGGCGTCTCTGTTGAAGGTAGTTGGTGTCGCTCCTTAACAATAGCAAAATAGTGCTCCTGGTAGAGTACGACGGTAGGAATTACTGTGGCTTCCAGTGGCAAGCTGGTGTACCCACCATCCAGGACGAGCTGGAAAAGGCAATATTGAAGGTCACCGGCGAGGTGAGCCGGGTGATTGCTGCCAGTCGAACCGATAGCGGCGTGCATGCTATGGGGCAGATGGTGAGTTTCAGGACGCGGTCAGCATTGTCACCGGGCACCCTCGTCAGGGCGTTGAACTTCTACCTGCCCAGAGATATCGCCGTCAAGGGCGCCTGCAGGGTAGATATGAAGTTCGATGTCAGGCGTGATGCCATCAGTCGGGAGTATGAGTACAAGATAT
>NZ_JAILZZ010000112.1:0-2636 GCF_023512215.1 Kyrpidia sp.
ATTCCCGAAGAGTACGTGGCGGACGCCCGGGATGCTTTTGAAGGGTGTCCGAGCGAATCGGTGAAATGGCAGGAGGACTGATTCCGCCCGGCCGATGATCCCGGCGAATGTGAGGGGGTGATGAGGTGGGCAGGTATTTTTGGGGGATCGGCCTCCCGGAGGAAATCGGGGCGCGAATCGAGGCGTGGGCGGCGGACCAAGGGGCGGCCATTCCGGTCAAACGGTGGTATCATCGCGGGCAGTTTCATATCACACTGCTTTTTTTTGGCGATCTTATCGATGACAAGCTGGATTCGGCCGATGGAGCGGCCCGGGAGACGGCTAAAAAGACGGCCCCTTTTGACCTCGTCCTCGGGAGTCTTGGGACGTTTAACCGGAGTAAGGTCGTTTGGCTCGGAATCCGGCCCAACCCGAACTTGATGGCCCTGCGACAAAGCCTGTGGGAGGCCGCCACCGCCCTGGGGGCTTCGGGTAACGACCGGCCTGCTTATCGTCCCCACCTCACCTTGGGCCGCCTGTCCCTCCCCTGGGAGCCAGCCGGCTCCCGGGCTCCGGATACCGAGGAGCTGGCGGGGATTTCCTTCCGGGTATCGGAATTTCATCGCTATGAGTCGAGGCTTTCCCCCGCCGGCCCGGAGTACCGGGCGGTGAGCAGCTTCGGGTTCCAGGCGGACCAAAATGACTAAAAAGAACACGGGGGAAGGGCGCGAACGGAGCCGAAGGACCTATGAGGAATCCGTGGCATCCGTTTCGCGGATTTTGCTGCCAGCCTGGGAGGGAAGAAAGTCTGTTCATCCATGTGACAGTTCCCGTCATCCTGATTATTGGAATCGGTTACTTATTCGGACGTTACGGTGCAACGGATTTAACGGCTATATCAAAATTCTCCATATCCGTGTTAAGCCCGGCGTTGATCTTCAGTTTTTTGGCTCGTAATCCACTCACCCTCGGACAGATGGCGGAAATGACGGCCGCCGTGTTATTGTTTACCGCCGCCATGGCAGGTATCACTTGGCTGGTCATCCGGGTCCTGGGGATGAAAACATTTTTGATGCCCGCGTTGATGACCACAGTGTTTCCCAACACGGGGAATTATGGTCTTCCCATCTTGCTTTTCGCCTACGGGCAAGAAGCTTTTTCCTTGGGCGTCATTATTGTGGTGTTGAACTTTGTCCTGATGTATACGCTGGGCGTCTATTTTGCTTCCTTGGAGCAGTCCGATTGGCGCAGGGCTGCGGCCGATGTGTTCCGCCTGCCCACCACCTATGCGGCTGTGGTGGGCCTTGCCGTGAATGTGCTACATATCCCCATTCCTGATTTTATTTATGATCCGATCAAGATGATCGGAGATGCAATGATTCCCGTTGTGATGTTGATTTTGGGAATGCAACTGGTCCACGTCAAACCCAGGGGAGACGTTGTTCCGGCGACGGTATCCAGTTTGGTTCGGCTTGTCGCGTCCCCGGCCGTCATGGTCGGTATCTGCTATTTGCTCGGCATCGGCGGTTTGACGGCGAAGATACTGGTGGTGCAGAATTCCATGCCTACGGCGGTGATTATGACCATGATCGCCGCCCAGTACCGAACCCGCCCGGATTTTGTCGCCGGCACCACATTTTTGTCCACCGTGATGAGTTTTGCCACCGTAACCGGGCTCTTGTACGGGGTGAATTGGCTGTTTGGTTCTTGAGGCGGTATTCAGAAGAACGGGGGAAGAGACGGGACACCCGTCTTTTCCCCAGGAGGATTTATCGATTCGAATACCAGTGGAGCAATCCCATGGCATTGAGAAACATGTCATCGTCCAGGAATGCGTCACTGTGGGGGGTACCGACTGTTTGTTTCATATCATCCAAGGCGAAAGATTTCAGGTGACGGGCCATCTCCTCGAGGGCGATGTCCGGCCGATACACCTTCTCGGTCAACTGGGCTACAGTGTCCACCAACCGCTCGGTTTCGTCGAACACCCAGTCCACCGCATCGGTGGCGCCAAAATGGCCTAAGAACACTTTGGCCGGTCGCAAAGATCGCAAAAGGGCCACCGATTCGTGCGTTGCCTTAGGATCAAAATCCACCGGGGTAGTGGTCGGGAACAAGTAGTCCCGGTCGAGTCCGGTCAACTCCCGATGATAGCGAATCCCCGTCGTGTCCCCGGTGAACACCCCTCGACTCACCGGGTCAAAAATGCTGATATGGTGTTTCGCGTGTCCAGGGGTGTGATAAAAGGTTAATTTCCGGCTGCCGAGGTCGAGGGTCCCTCCGTGATCCGCGGCGATGAGGCGATCGGCGGGAACTGGGAGAACCTCCCCGAACAAAGACTCCAGTCTGTCCCCGTAGACGGCCCGGGCGCCGGCCACCAGCCGGGTGGGATCTGCCAGGTGGCGGACCCCCCGGGGGTGAACCACCACTTTGGCCTTCGGACAGACAGCCGCCAGACTACCGGCGCTCCCGGCGTGATCCAGGTGGATATGCGTGAGGAGGATATAATCAATCGCGTCGAGCGACAGACCCGCCTCCTGGATTCCAGCAGTGATTTGCGGTAGAGATAGACTGCCCCCGGTTTCAATGATGGCGTTTTTTTCTCCGGGAAGAATGTACGAACCCGTGCGGCCGGACAAGCCGCGTTCCATCAGATC
>NZ_JAILZZ010000052.1:0-19864 GCF_023512215.1 Kyrpidia sp.
CCTGGGACACCGCCCTTTTTAGCGCCTCCACATCCCCGAACGGCACCAACGTCACACCGGGAAGCAAAGGATGAAAAGGGGCTCGATACCGCTGCCGGCCGGACACCGAAAGCGCCCCAAAGGTTTTCCCATGAAACCCCCCTTCCGCCGCGACAAACCCCGGACGCCCCGTCACTGCCCGGGCCAATTTTAGAGCCCCTTCCACCGCCTCCGCACCACTGTTACAAAAAAAGCTGTACTGCAAATCCCCGGGAGTCCACCCAGCCAGGGCCTCGGCCAACTCTCCCACCGGACGGCCGGGCATGACTTTCGACGAGAGGGCCATCCGGTCCATCTGCCGGCGCACCGCTTCCAACACCGGGCCCGGACGGTGTCCGAAGGGCAGTGATCCATATCCAGACACGCAGTCTATATAACGCCTCCCGTCCTCGTCATACACGAGACTTCCCTCCCCACGGAGCTCCCCGGCGGACAACCCCATTAAATGGTGCAACTTCGCCATGCCGGGATTGATATACGAATCATACAGGTCCTTTACAGCCACGGGGCTCGCCATCCTCTTCACCTCCACGCCTTTAGCTTCCCCGATGCCAAATTCTTCATGCTCCTCGCCCTTGAGATCGTTCCACAGCCCGGCGTCCGGGTATGAATCGGCGAATCCCGGGGAAAGGTGAAAGCGATGGGACCATCATCCGGAAAGGGGGGCCGGCGGTGAGGTTTTGGCCGGGAAAGAAAAGGCAGAGGTTTACGCCCGCAACGGGATGGCGGCATGACATCATGCCTGAAGAGTTTCCGGAAGGCCCTTACGGAATGGCGGATAATCAGGAGTTTACACTAGGAAAATCCACGCCTTGGGAGGAAGGGCAACGCGTGGTTTCCCGATTCCGGGATGAAAACCCGGCTTTTTCCGACCGCAAGAATCCCGACGACAACGAGATGCCAGACCTGACGTGATGCATCGAAGGATCAGAAAAAAGACGCAGAAGGCCGGGCATGGATCCCGGCCCTCTGCGTCTTTTTACAACGGCGGCATTCCCCAATCAGTCTTCCATCGTCGAGAGGTCTCCGGTGGGCAGACCCAGCTCCCACGCCTTCAGCACCCGGCGCATGATCTTTCCGCTCCGGGTCTTGGGAAGTTTGTCCCGGAACTCGATTTCCCTCGGCGCCGCGTGAGCAGCCAGGCCATTTTTCACAAAGTCCCGGATTTCCTGCTTGAGTTCCTCGGAGGGCTCATATCCCTGGCGCAGCGCGATAAACGCCTTGATGATCTCACCCCGCACAGGATCGGGTTTCCCGATCACCCCGGCTTCCGCCACCGCAGGGTGTTCCACCAATTTGCTCTCTACTTCAAAGGGACCGACCCGCTCCCCGGAGGTGTTGATCACATCGTCGACCCGCCCCTGGAACCAAAAATATCCGTCTTCATCCCGGTAAGCCGAATCCCCCGAGATGTACCAGCCTTCTAAGCGAAAATACTCCTGATACTTCGCCGGGTTATTCCAGATCGCCCGCATCATGGAGGGCCATCCCCGGCGAATGGCCAAGTTCCCCATCTGGTACGGAGGGAGTTCCCGACCTTCGTCATCCACAATGGCCGCGTCGATTCCCGGAAACGGTTTGCCCATCGATCCCGGCTTTATATCCATGCACGGATAGTTACAGATCAATTGAGCCCCCGTTTCGGTCATCCACCAGGTGTCGTGAATCCGGCGGCCATAGACCTTCAATCCCCACCTGACGACCTCGGGGTTCAGCGGCTCACCCACAGACAGAATGTGACGCACCGACGACAGATCGTACTGCCGGACCAACTCCTCCCCCGCTCCCATGAGCATGCGCAAAGCGGTGGGGGCCGTGTACCACACCGTCACCCGATGATCTTGAAGAGTTTTATACCAATCTTCTTGACTGAACCGACCCCCTCGCACCACGTTGGTCACGCCGTTGAGCCACGGGGCGAAAATCCCATACGAGGTTCCGGTCACCCACCCAGGGTCCGCCGTACACCAATAGATGTCCTCGGGGTGCAGATCGAGAACCCACAGTCCCGTGATATAGTGTTGAATCATCGCATTATGGACGTGGAGCACACCCTTTGGTTTACCCGTGGAACCGGACGTATAGTGAAGAACTAACCCGTCCTCCCGGTCCACCCACTCGATGGCCAGTTCCTGGGAAGCCTCCTCCATCAGCGCTTCAAACGATTGCTCCTTGGGACCCGGGGTCCCCGTGAGTCCTTGCACCACCACGTGCTCGAGGTGAGACAGATCTTGAATCGGAATCCGACCTTTTAAACGTTCGTTCGTAACCACCACTTTTGCCTGACTGTCCTGCAGGCGATCCCGAACCGCCGCTTCCATAAAGGCCTCGAACAGCGGACCGACAATCGCCCCCACCTTCAATGCCCCGAGAAAAGCCACATAGAGCTCAGGGCTTCGCGACATGAAAATAAACACCCGATCGCCCTTTTTAACCCCAAGCTTTCGGAGGGCATTGCCAAACCGGTTGGACAAATCCCTCAGCTGGCGAAAGGTGTAGGATTCGTTTCGCTGGGCATCACTGTACAAAAGCGCCACTTTGTCGCCTCGTCCCTCGTCGACGTGGCGATCGATGCATTCGTAAGCGGCATTCACCTTTCCCGTCCGGTGCCACGTGAACCGGGGTTCTACGTCTTCCCATCGAAATGTGCGCCGGGCTTCTTCGTAGTCTTTGAGATTAAAATTACCTTTAACTACCGGGATGCGTTCGTTGTGATCCAAAGGTTTATCCATGCCGCTCTCCCCCAATTCAGCAAAAATCAAGCATTAATCCACACAATGTTAATTTTAGCACGAGGTATTTCTCAGTCGCAACTCGAAACATTGTCGTCTTTTCATAGAATGTTTTCGGTTCCTTCTTTTGGCCCCCTTTAGCTCCTTTAGCGGTTCAAGTATAATGGCGACAAAGTCCGACGACGATGGAGGTCCCCCGATGGCCGAGTCCCAGAACCGCACCGGCGGTGCGGTTGATCCTCATCAATCGAAGCAGTATCACAGCAAAGTGATCCCCGGAAAAGACGGCGATCTCATCGTCGAAGGTCCAGTGCCGGCGCCGACGCTTCGATCCTTAGTATTTCACCAGGGGCTCAAAGCTTTTCGCCCGGCGGATCGCCAGCAACAAGCTTTGATTCGGATTGCCGAACTGCCTGAAGGCCGGATCATCGCGGCCCGCCGATCCCAACTCGTCGTGGGCTATGTCACCTTTCTTTACCCTGATCCTTTGGAACGATGGGCAGAGGGGAATATGGGCGATTTGTTGGAGTTGGGCGCCGTGGAAGTCGCCGCCCCTTATCGCCACTCCGGATTGGCCAAAGCCCTCCTTGAGGTGGCCTTCCGGGACCCAGCTATGGAAAACTACATCGTCATTTCCACTGAATACTACTGGCATTGGGATTTAGAAGAAACCGGTTTAGACATCTGGGAGTATCGAGACGTGATGAAGAAAGTCATGGGGAGCGCCGGCATGGAGGTGTACCCCACCGATGATCCAGAGATTGCGGCCCATCCCGCCAATATGCTCATGGCGCGGATCGGGAATCGGGTACCCCCGGAGTCGGTAGAAAGATTTCACCGCCTGCGCTTTACCCTGCCACCCCAATAAGGAGAGATGTTCGATGCTTGTCGAGCAGATCATGACCCGGAACGTCGTGACGGTCACCCCGGAAACGGCCCTGACCGATGCCTTGCAACTCACACGGCTTCGGCGCATCCGCCACCTTCCGGTTGTAGAAAACGAGCGACTCGTCGGCATCGTGTCCGACCGGGACATGCGGGACGTTTGCCCTTCCGTTCTCGACCCGGATTGGGAAGCAAAAGTTCAGGGCCTTCGCATTGAACACTGTATGAAGCGAGACGTCGTCACCGTAGAGCCCTGGAATTTTATCGAAGACGCCGCCGCCGAAATGTATCGTCGAAAAGTGAGCTGCCTTCCGGTTCTCGATCAGGACCGCGTCGTGGGCATTCTTACGGAAAGGGACATTTTGCACACCCTGCTCGGCATGATGGGCGTGTTGGAACCCTCCAGCCGCATCGAGGTGGAACTGCCCAATCGCCCGGGCGGGCTCGCCGATGTGGCCGACATTCTTCGGGCCAGGCGGATCAATGCCTCTTCGGTCCTGATATTTCCCGGGAAAACTCCCGATACCCGCCATCTCGTGCTCCGGGTACAAACGATGGATCCCCGGCGCATCATCGACGACATCAAAGCTGCGGGACATCGGGTGCTGGGACCTTTTTCCGACGGGGGCCGGGGAGAATGAAAGACCGCGCCGTCATCGTCTACAGTCCGGAAGTTCTCCGCTATCGATTCGGCCCCGAGCATCCCTTCGATCCCCTGCGCCTGCGCATGACCTGGGATCTCATGCAGGAATCGGGACTCCTGCGCCCGGAACACGTTCGAGCCCCTCAACCGGCCACCGAGGAGGAACTGGCATTGGTTCACGACCGGCATTACATCGAGGCCGTGAAACGAGCAGGACAGGGCGACGAACCACCCGTGCCGCCGGGTGGGGGAGAACCGTCCTGGGAATCCTTCGGCCTGGGCACCGAGGATACTCCAATTTTTCCGGATATGCACGAAGCATCCGCTTTGATCACCGGGGGGACGCTCATGGCAGCGCGACTGGTGATGGAGGGCAAGGCTGAGCACGCCTTCAGTCTGGCTGGCGGCCTTCACCACGCCCAGCGCCATATGGCGTCTGGGTTTTGTGTGTACAATGACATCGGCGTGGCCATCGCATGGCTAAGAAAGGAATTCGACGCCCGAGTGGCTTATATCGACACGGATGCCCATCACGGAGACGGGGTGCAGTGGCTGTTTTATGACGACCCGGGCGTTCTCACCATCTCTTTTCACGAAACCGGAAAATATCTCTATCCAGGAACTGGAGATATTCATGAACGGGGTACCGGGGCTGGATACGGCTACTCGGTCAACGTGCCCTTGGAGCCGTTCACCGAGGATGACTCCTGGCTCGAACTGCTTCACCAAGCTCTTCCGATTCTGATCAGCCGCTTTGAGCCCGATATTATCATCAGTCAGAACGGCTGCGATGGACATCACCTCGACCCCTTGACCCACCTTTCGGCCACCACCCGCCTCTATCGAGAGATTCCGAAATTGGTCCATCAACTCGCCCACGAGGCATGCGATGGACGCTGGGTGGCGGTGGGTGGAGGAGGATACGAAATTTGGCGAGTCGTACCCCGGGCTTGGACGTTGCTCTGGGCGGAACTCTCCCATCAACCCATTCCAGAAGTGATTCCGGACCGGTGGTTGGAGCGCTGGAGCCCTTATTCTCCGGATCTCCTGCCGGACCGCTTTATCGATGCCCCAGACGCTTTTCCCCCCATCCCCCGCCGGGTGGAAATCGAAAACCGGAACCGCATCACTCTCCGCAGAGCTTTGATGGGAACGCCATTTTATACATAAGTAAGAGCCGCCTTGGCCGGTGGGCACCGGCCAAAGCGGCCCTTTTTTCTCCCCGGGACGATGCCGTCCCCCGATTCTCACCCGGGGAGGCAAGCCTCAGCGCGTTGCCACCCTTTCGGCGACAGGCGGAAGGTACCTCGCTTCCCGCAGGGCGTCCATGAGCTGGCCGAACTGTTCGAGATTGATCTGCTGTTTCGCATCCGATAACGCTACACTGGGCTCGGGATGCACTTCCACCATGATTCCGTCCGCCCCCGCCGCCAGTGCTGCCTTAGCCACAGGTATCATAATGTCCTTCCGGCCGGTGGAATGACTGATATCGACAAAGACCGGCAGATGACTTTCCTGCTTCAGGATCGGCACCGCCGAAATATCCAGGGTATTGCGGGTCGCCTTTTCATAGGTGCGAATGCCCCTCTCGCAAAGAATGATCTGATCGTTCCCCCGGGACATGATGTACTCCGCCGCAAACAACAGCTCCTCGATGGTCGCGGAAAGCCCCCGCTTGAGCAGAACTGGCGTCCGCACGGACCCCGCCGCCTTCAAGAGCTCGAAATTCTGCATATTACGAGCCCCGATCTGGATGATGTCCACATATTGCGTGGCCATCTCAATGTCAGCCGGATTGACGATCTCGCTGACCGCCACCATGCCGTACTTGTCGGCAGTTTCCCGCAACATCACCAACCCTTCACGGCCGAGTCCCTGAAAATCATACGGGGACGTCCGGGGCTTGTAGGCTCCGCCCCGCATTACGACAATACCCTGAGCCCGCAGGCCCTGGCCCACCGTCTCCATCTGCTCCCGGGTCTCCACGGAACAAGGCCCCGCCACCACGATGGGGTGGCCGTCGCCGATGCGGACACCCTTGACTTCCACCACGGTGTCTTCCGCCCGGCGCTTCCGGCTCACCAACAAGTGCATCTTCTCTTCTTCCTGCAATTGCAGGGACGCTTGGAAAATCTGTTTAAACAAGTGCCGAATGGTGCTGTCGTCGAAGGGACCGGGGTTGGCCGCCACAATGCGGTCCAACATCTCCTTTTCCCGCAACGGATCAAACCGCTGAACTCCTTGGGCCTGTTTCACCCGACCAATCCGCTGCACGATGTCCGCCCGCCGACTGAGGAGCCGCAGCAGGTCCATATTGATCTCGTCCAACTGCGTCCGCAGCTGTTCCATGGTTTCTCCTTTCATCGCCAGTACCCTCCTCGCGATCTTCGGTTTAATCCGCCAACCCCGCCGGGCGGGCGTCCCAAGTCCGAAAAACTTCGGCCATCTCTTCCAGAAGCCGGGCGTTTTCCGCCTCGGTTCCAATGCTAATCCGCAGATACCGCGGCAACCCGAAGGCTGCCCCGTCCCGGACGATCACTCCCCGCCGCAGAAGGCCTTCAAACACCGCGGTGGACGAATGCGGGACCTCAACGAGGATGAAATTCGCCTCGGTGGGAACACATCGGCATCCCAGAGCTTCCAGCCCTTCATACAACTGCCGCTTCCCCGCCCGGTTGACTTCGAAGCTTTTCCGGCGGTGCTCCTCATCCCCGAGGGCCGCAACCGCCGCCGCCTGAGCCACGGCATTGACGTTGAAAGGTTCCCGCACCCGATTGATCAACTGGATAACGTCCGGATCGGCCAGGGCGTATCCCACACGCAGGGCCGCCAAGGCGTACAACTTGCTAAAAGTGCGGAGGACCACCACATGGGCCCCTTCCCGAATGAGAGACAACCCCCGACCGTAATCTTCCGCCTCGACGTACTCGTGGTACGCCTCATCGAGGACCACCAGCACGTGCTCCGGAACCCGGCGAACCAAATCCGTCAAAGCTTTCTCCGGAATGTACGTGCCCGTCGGGTTGTTCGGCGTGCACAAATACATCAGCTTGGTCCTCGGCGTCACCGCCTTGAGAATGCGTTCGGGATCGTACTGAAAGCTTTCGTCGAGGGAAACCGGAACCGTCCTGCCTGCCATCACCTGGGTGGCGAACCAATACTCCGAAAAGGACGGCGACGGCACGATGACTTCATCCCCGGGCTCTACAAAGGACTCTGCAATCAACTTAATCAGCTCATCTGAACCGTTGCCCACAAGGACCCCCGCCTCAGGCACCCCGTGGTACTCGGCGAGGGCCCGGCGCAATATCACGGCTCCTCCGTCCGGGTAGCGGTGTAGATTGGCTGCAGCCTTAACCAGCACTTCCTGAACCTTCGGAGACGGCCCGAGGGGGTTCTCGTTGGACGCCAGCTTCACCACATCTTTCAAGCCAAACTCTCGCTGGACCTCTTCAATCG
The DNA here is from genome assembly GCF_023512215.1 of Kyrpidia sp. Lineage (NCBI taxonomy): Bacteria > Bacillati > Bacillota > Bacilli > Caryophanales > Alicyclobacillaceae > Kyrpidia > Kyrpidia sp. The sequence goes on from NZ_JAILZZ010000052.1 coordinate 7,759, forward strand.
GTTTCCCCGGTACGTAAGGCTCAATGCCCATAATGGCGGGCCGCGCCCGGGATCCGATGATTCCGGCCATCTCCTTCACTCCTTCCACCCTGGGTCATGCTGAACCTTCGCCGCAACTTTGATAAAATGAAAAAGGAGCCGCACCCCAAGGGGCGAAGCACGGCTCCGCGGTACCACCCTAGTTGACGGCACAGTCGCCGTCCACTCACGCGCCCCAAAAAAAGGACGCCGTCCAATAACGAGGACGCTCCGGTCCGAACTACTCGGCCCCACGGGCCTTTCCCCCGGACGGCCCAGGAGTGAACTTCAGCGGCGTTTCCCCGGGAACGCTTCCAGTCTCAGGCGCTCCCTCCCTGTGGGTTCTCGACGCCTACTCTCTCCTGCATCGCCATCAGCCTTCTACTTGGCGAGCATTATAACATAGACCGCAGTGAGCGGCAATAGGAAAAAGGTTGATTTTCTCGCTGGGAGGGGTTCGAATGCTCAGCTTGTCCGACATCCAGGAGGCCCGGCAAACCCTTGGGGACATCGCCCGGAAGACGCCGCTGCATCTGACACACACCTTTAGCCGTCTGGCAGGGTGCGAGGTGTGGCTGAAGCTTGAAAATCTCCAAAAGACTGGATCCTTCAAAATCCGCGGATCGTACAACAAAATCCGTCGTCTGTCTGAAGACGCGAAAAAACATGGGGTAATCGCCGCATCGGCGGGAAACCACGCCCAGGGGGTAGCCTATGCCGCTGCCCGGGCGGGGATTCCCAGCACCGTGGTGATGCCCGAAGGTGCCGCTCTTTCCAAGATCAAAGCTACCACCGATTACGGCGCCCGGGTGCTCCTGCACGGCGCGGATTATGACGCCGCCCAGACTTTCGCCCAACAATACCGGGAGGAAACTGGAGCGGTGTTCGTTCACGCCTTTGACGACCCCGACATCGTGGCGGGTCAGGGAACGGTGGGCTTAGAAATCCTGGAACAATGTCCCGATCTAGAGGCTATTGTCGTTCCCGTAGGCGGTGGAGGGCTCATCGCCGGCATTGCCCTGGCGGCCAAATCCATCAAACCGACGATTCAAATATACGGCGTGGAGGCGGAGGGCGCCGCTTCCATGAAAGCTTCTCTCAAAGCCGGAACACCCGTGGGGCTTTACTCCGCGAACACCCTGGCCGACGGGATTGCCGTGAAAAAACCCGGTCGACTCACCCTCCGAATGGTGCAAGCATACGTGGACGACGTGATCGTCGTAAGCGATGTGGAAATCGCGAGGACAATGTTGCTTTTGCTCGAACGCTACAAACTCTTGGTCGAAGGATCCGGTGCCGCCGCCCCCGCCGCGCTCCTGTTCCACAAACTGCCCTTGGCCGGAAAAAAAGTCGCGGCGGTGGTCAGCGGCGGGAACGTGGACGGCACCGTGCTGAGCCGCATTCTGCAGTACGGCCTGGCCGAAGCTGGACGCTATGTGCGCCTTCAAACGGTGATCCCGGATCGCCCTGGCGCCCTTCAGGGGCTCCTCAGCGTCATCGCGAAACTCCGGGCCAATGTTCTCACGGTGTCTCATCGGAGGATGGGCCCCTCGATTCCCCCGGGGTTCACAGAAGTGGAATTGGAACTGGAGACCCGGGACCCGGATCACGTCGGTCACGTGGAGCGCACCTTACAGGAGAAAGGGTATCAAGTGGTTCTCCGCTGAGAACGACCGGTCTCAGCCTGAAGTAATTCCGCCCGGACAGGCCAGGTGAGGGCCGAGGCGACGGGCCTGGCGTCGAGCAGGAGAATCGCCCCCACCGGACGAATACTGGTTCGACTGTGCCAGCAAAACCGTCTTTCCGGAAGGAGCGATGGCGATGGACCTCATGTCGGAAATTGGCCTGGCTGGAGCCCCCCGAATCCCGACCGACACTCCCTCGCCGCATGGCTCCACCACAGCTCGGCCAACGGGAGCCCACAGTCGCTCGACCTTTAGCGATCATCTAGATCAAGCACTCGGGTTGCGCCCTGGGGCGACGTCTGGAGCTCTGTCCGCACCCCCAAAGGAAGCCGGGAGTACCACAACACCCCAGGCAGTTTCCTCCAATGCCCCGTCCCAAGGTTCCGCCGCGGGGATCAAGGCGTGGCTCGACCTGGTGCGAATCTGGGCCGCAGAGCGGATGGCGGCTCTGCCCGATGCCGGAGGCTCTTCAGATCCAAGCAGCCCTCTGAGCCAAGGAGACAGTTTTGGCGCGGACCTTTTGCCCTTCGTGATCCAAGCCCTCTCGGCCTCTGGATCTTCCACCGGGGCCGGGCCGGTCTTGCCCATGTTGTTCGGTGCCATATCCGAAACCGTAGCTTCCGCCCCGGTGGCGAACGGATCCCCGGCCCCACCCAGCACCGGGCGCTGGGATGCCCTCATCCAGGATGTCGCCGCCCGGCGGGGCCTAGATCCGGCCCTGCTCCGGGCGGTCATGATGGCCGAGAGCGGCGGCAATCCGGCGGCCCGTTCTCCAGCCGGTGCCCTGGGGCTGATGCAACTGATGCCCAGCACGGCCCGGGCTTTGGGGGTCGATCCTCTCGACCCCGCCCAAAACCTGGATGGAGGAGCCCAATACTTGCGAAGCCTTCTGGATCGGTACGGCGGGGACGTGCTGAAGGCGACGGCCGCCTACAACGCCGGGCCCGGAGCCGTGGACCGTTACGGGGGCATCCCTCCATATCAGGAGACCCAGGCCTACGTCCGGCGCATCCAGCAACTGTACGCACGCTATGTATAAAAGCTCTGCCCGCCGTGAGGGTCCGGGTTCTTCCGGGCCCGTTCCCGTCCTTGTTAAATCAGATAAAACCCAATCCCCATAATCACGTAGGCCCCGAGCGCCATTGCCCCCTCCAGCCAATTCGATTTGCCATCCAAGGAGAGGAGGGTAATCAACGCCACCCCGAGAACCATGGCCGCGATCTCTGGCCAGGAGAACACCAAGGTCATCGGATTCCCCACGGCCAGACTGGTGAACACCAACAGCGGGGCGACGAACATTGCAATTTGCAGGCTGCTGCCGATGGCGATCTCCAGGCTCACATCCATCCGGTCCCGCCATGCCATCAATACAGCGGAACTGTGCTCCGCCGCATTGCCGATGATGGCCACCACAATCACCCCGATAAACACGTCCGACCAACCAAAAGCTTTCGATACGTGCTCAATCGTTCCCACCAATATCTCACTTTCATAGGCCACAGCCAAAGTGGCGACCACCAGCACCCCGACGGACCGCGCCATGCCCCAAGGAGCTTCTTCATCTGGTAGATCTTGGGCGTAGTTAAAAATGTTCCGGTGGGTAAATAGGCTGAAAAATAGACCTAACAGGTAAAGCACCCAAGTGATGGCCGCCACTCCAACGCTCAGTTCCACCCCAATTGCTGGCCGCTGTAGGGTGAAAATAGCAGGAATGACCAAAGCGATGACCACGCCGATCAGCATCATGGAGGCATTGGTCCCCGCGGCCAGGCGGTTAAAGGTCTGGATGGGATATCGGATGCCTCCGATCAAAAAGCTCAGCCCCGCCACCAGGAGCAAATTGCCGAGGATAGATCCGGTAAGAGAAGCCTGCACCACCTGAACCAGACCTTGCCGAATCGCAAAAAAGCCGATGATTAGCTCCACGGCATTCCCAAAGGTGGCGTTCAAAAGCCCCCCGATGCGAGGCCCACTGAGAATTGCAATGCTCTCTGTCGCCTGTCCCATGAGTCCGGCCAGGGGAATAATGGCGAGACATGCCAGCCAAAACAACAAGATCTCAGACCAATGCAACCACTCGCCGATCACCGTCAAGGGCAGAGAAATGACCAATAGCCACACCATCCACCGACTCAATAACCCATCTCCTCCTCCCGCTTTCATCTCTCCGTCATGGTACCACGTTCCGCTGTACGCCTGCAAAAGAAAAGGGCCAAGCGGTTCATCAAGATTGTAAACGTCTAACGAGGCCAGTGGCTGTAGGCTTTTTTGGACACGCCAAATAGACCCCACCCGACTCAGGTGATGGGGCTTGCTCTTCAGTTCGGTGTCTACGTGGCGCCGGATGGCCGATGGCGGACAGAGTCCGGCAGATCGAGCGACCAAGGCAACAGTCTATCCAAGACACTGGTATCGTTGATGTCCACGTTTGGCAGCTGCTCAAACAGGTATCGAAGATATTCGTAGAGATTCAGCCCGTTTTCCTTGGCGGTCTCCACCGTCGCGCTGGCCTTCGCCCCTTTCGGGGTATTGGCGAATAACCAGTTCTTTCGACCGATCACAAACAGCTTCAGCTACTATTCCCACCGACCCGGCTTTTTCACCCGGCGCACCGTCACCGTTTCCACCGTCGGCTCCGGTGGGGGCGTCTGCGCCTCCACTTCGGCCTCGTTAAATAGTTCCAACTGCTCGGAGGTCGTCTTGGAGCGCTCGCTGGAGGCGGCAAACCGGCGGCGTTGACTCAGGCGAAACTGTTCCTCTTACTAGGCCACCTTGGCCGCCAATTCGGCATTTTCCTGCTCTACGCGCTGGAGTTGACGCTGCCCACCAGCCGACGGTGGGCCTCCTTGCCCACCTCCTCTTCTCGGCCAAAGGACCAGAGGACTTGAGCCCAAGGCTTACGAGACTCCGGATCACGGAGATTATGGGCCAACTGTACATAACGGACGACAGATCCGTCTTTGTTTTTACGCTGGACGGTTCGGATATACATGCTCACACAACACGACGGACAGCCAATAAATCCTGCAACGACAATAAAATCGTGTGCCTACGGAATTTTATTTCTACTCCACAGGACTGAAAAACGACATCGTTGTAGGCCCCGTCTCTCGCTGTGTGCTCAAAACCTGTCGAACTCGGGTTTATCCAAACGACCCGAAAAAGACAGTAAACATAACACTACATTCACGCATCGCCCCTTGCTACTCTAGGTCGCCAGAAACACAAGACGAATTACTTTTTTGTTCGCAAAAAACCGCTCTCATTTCAATGTAAGCTCGCCTGTTACAATGAGCGCTTCAATCAACAGCAACAGATAAGAAGCGACAGAAAAGTTTTTCAAATCTTTTTGCAGTATTTCCTCAATTTTTCGGATGCGGTACTGCACCCCGCCGATGGACAGGGAGAGACTCTGCATTGTTTTTTCAAGTCTTCCCCCATTGACAAGGTAAATATACAACGTTTGCAGCAGTTCTTTGTTTTTTTCATCCTCATCCAATAATCTGCCCAGTTCTTTTCTGGCGGTTTCCTTCAAGTGCTGAATATCGGTTCCTTGTAGCAATGCGCCCAACAATCCTAATTCTTCAAATCGCACCATCTTCTGCTGGCGCGGCAAATCAAGTGCCTGGCGCGCTTGCTGCAGGGAGCTTTCAAATTGGCGCAAATCTTCATAGGGTTGACTGACGCCGATTTTGTATTGTATATTCGGATTATTCTTCTCCACGTATGCAACTACAAGTTCCATCGTTTTAAGGAATGATTCTTGATTTTTTTCACAACTTATTAAAAACACAATTTTATCCTGATTCTGGGTTAAGAAACCATTTAATGAATAATACTTGAGCGCTTTGGAGAACTGCAGCAGCTGATCATACAAATCCAGCGGTTTTTGATTGTTTTTTCTCGGACAGCATTTCAGTGTTAGGGTGACATACGGACCGTTAAACTTTGGGAAGACATATTTGATGCGGGAGGAAAATTCTTCGATTGTACCGTATTGCTTGTGGATTAACTGGTCCAGGATGGATATTTTCATCCGTTCCGCAGTTTCAAAACGGATTTTTTCATTCAGAAAACATAAAGCGGACGCCTCGGCCAATCTTTCCAAAAATAAATAATCATTTTCATCCACCGCTTGCGTCTGCAAATAAATGAATGAACATTTGGCATAAAGCCTGTTTTCCAAGTAAACCGGTGCGGTCAGTAAGTAGGAGGTTCCAAACCGCTCATAAGTTGTACTGTTATACGTCTTTAGTGTCCGGCCCGTTTTCTTGTTGTCTTTAATCACCTTCTGATAAGTATTTTGGTCAGTGCCGTGCAAAATAATAATATTGTCATTTAAATCTTCAATCGCCACGGGGATTTTTAGAATGTCAAATGCTGTTCTGATGACATGGTCCAAAGTTTTATTCTGGACAATGCAATCCATTAACCGTTTGTGAAAATTGGTGATTTTGTCCAGCAACTGGTTTTTAAAAAACAATTCGTCATACGTCTCTTCCAGTTCATCCAGGATGGTTTGATCGTCGTACATGGCCAAATCGTCGTCCGAGTTTTGCGCCCAGTATTCCCTTGTGTTGACCTCAAAGGAACATTCCGCATCCCCTTTCGCTTGGCAGGTGATTTCCTTGACAAAAATATCGGTTTGAAGTACCGCAGACATATATCCGCTGGCATAACCGCTCAGCACGTAGCAGGAACATTCGTCGGCCGCGCCGTGATGTTCCAGATGCAACTTTGCTTCAAAAGAATCAATCCATTTCCCCTTCGCATTTATAATTTCCAATTGATTATTTTCCAAACAGCGAACCGCCCCCCCGGTTTGCACGGCGGAAACATGCCCCAGTTGAGTATGGATCACCGGCGCCATCTCGATTAAATAATCGATCGACGGGTTGATTTTGATCAGTTCCTTCGCTTTGAACATTCCCAAATCCATGCCGAACCGCATCAAAAATCTTTTTGCTTTCTGTTTCCCCAGATTCTCAAACAACGCTTTGCGCAGCAGCCCGAATGACTGAGCCGTAATCACAATGTTGGAAAGGCCGGGATTGCAAATATGGGCGACTTCGTTCATGACACAACCCTCCTTACATTGAAAGCGTTTACTTTACTATCCATATTATACATGAATGGATACCATAAAAACTACGGAAATTATTATAAGTTTTTAATTAACATTGATACTGCCTTAGGAAAACAAATTTCTTATGCTTTATCCTGAAATCAAAAAAGGAGGTTGACCATGGCGAGCTATACAACGAAGAAAGTAAAGACAGGGAAGTTTAATTCTTTTTATTGCGAAGGAGGGGAAACGAACAAAGATACCATCATCCTGCTGCATGGTTCCGGTCCGGGGGCCAACGGAGAGTCCAACTGGAGCAGGGTGATGCAGGTGCTCGGTGAAAAATTCCATGTCATAGCCCCCGATATGGTCGGTTTCGGCAATACCGATTTGCCGCAAAACACGAAAATGACGTTCTGGGAATGGACCACTGCCCGTGTTGAACAAATTCTGGAAATTATGGACTACAACAAAATTGAAAAAGCGCATTTGATCGGGAACTCCATGGGCGGGTTTGTTTCGTTAAGCGCCCTGCTGTACGATGAAACGAGATTCGATCGGGTTGTGTTAATGGGCAGCGGAGGCGGCGCGCTGAGCGGCGGGCCGACGCCGGAAATCGTGCGCATGACCAACTTTTACAAGGATCCGACCATCCAGGCGTTCCGCAATTTGGTTTCCTGGTTCATGTACGATGAGTCGGTTGTTGCAGAAGATTTTGAAAGAATTGTGCAAACGAGATATGAAATCATGATGAGGCCGGAAGTCCGCAAGTTGTATCCCACATTGTTTCCCGCTATGCCGCAGGAGCTTGTGATTCCTCCCAGCGCCTTAAAACGAATTAAACAGCCGGTATTGCTGATTCACGGATACGAAGACCGGTTTGTGCCCAAGGAAGGCAGCTTGTCCCTGCTTGAGCATATACCGAATGCGGAACTTGTGCTGCTGAAGCAGTGCGGGCATTGGGCGCAGATTGAAAGGTTTGACCGTTTTATTCAATTGGTTGAGCAGTTTTTGTCGTAAAATACTCTCAAGCGAGGGGATGAAGAAAATGGCAGTCAGCGCACAAAGAGTGCAGTACGAACAGTTGTACAAAAGGCTGATGGCAAGCGCGAAAAAAATCGGGCAGCTGGCGGAAAAGGAAGCTTTGGAGGCCGATGAACAATGCACAATATCCGAAAATGTGATCAATCTGATGAAACAGGAACAGATTCACCGCCTGATTATGCCGCCGGAATACGGTTACCCGCAAATTGATTTCACAACCTTCACGGACATGGTAAAAACCGTCGGATATTATAATTTGTCGGCGGCGTGGCTCACTTACTTCTTTTCCCTGCATAATTCCTGGGTTGCCTATTTGCCCAAGCGCGGAAGAGATGAAGTTTATCATAGCGATGGTCTGGTAGCGGATATATTGGCGCCGGTGGGCAGGGTGGAAAAGGTTGAAGGCGGCTATATCCTGAACGGCACATGGCATTATGTAAGCGGAATCAATTATTCGGAATGGTGCGGATTCGGCGCGTTTTACAAACCGGAGAATGAAGAGATGCCCACGTGGTTGGTTTTAAATGTAAACAAAAAGGATTTTAAAATCATCAATGACTGGAATTCGATCGGTTTGCGGGGATCCGGAAGCAACACCGTCATTGTGGAAAATACATTTGTTCCCGAACACCATACGTTTGAATTCGGGAAGCATATTCATGAAGTGCTACCGGATGAAAAGGTCGATTTAAGCTATTTATATTATGATCTGCCCTTTTATGCGGCCTTTTTCGTCGGGTTTCCGGCCATGTCCATCGGTGCCGCGGAACGGGCGCTTGATGAATTTGTCGAAGGCTCCAAAAAGAGATTCCGCATTATTACCAATGAACAGGAAAGCTCCTCGTACCGCAGCCAGCGTGTCGCAGCAGTATTGGCTTTGAAGCTGGCGAAAGCCAAAGGGTTGATGAAAGAATATATCCGCATGCTGGAAAGCGATAAAGGCGGATTGTACGATCCGAGCGTGTACAAAGCATTGCGGGTAGAGATCATCGATGAGTGCGTCGGCATTGCCCAAAAAGCGACCATGTCATTGGGAGCGAAAGCGCTTTTGAAAGGCCATCCCTTGGAAATGATTTTGCGTGATCTGATAACGATCGGAACGCATATCACATCCCTTTATGAAGACGGATTGGAATCATACGGCAAACATTTATTTGGCTATCCGAGCAACGCATTAGGTTAAGACGTCATGCCACGTTCTTGATATTATCAGGAGGTGTCGCTCATGAAGAGAACCGTTCAAAAACTGGCTTATGTGCATGTGTATTCGGAGGACCCTGCACAAACGGCTGATTTTTTCAGGGAATTGTTTGGTTGGGAAGTTGCGGAAGGGCAGAAGGGTCAGTTGAATGTGGCGATGGACCGCTATGCCCATCGTATCAGCATCTACAAGCGGGAACAATCAGGAATCAAAGCGGTCGGCTGGCAAGCGCTGAACAGAAAGGATTTTATGGAAACGGCAAACATTCTGGCAAATGCCGGCGTTCCGTATGTGATGGGAACGGAGGAAGAGTGTCAGGAACGCGGCGTAACCGCTTTCTTGTCCTTTACCGATCCCGCAGGTGTCACCGCGGAAGTATGCTATGCTCCCCATGTTACAAGACCGGGCATCCAATCGGTCGGGCGTCTGGATGTTCTGGATTTGGTGCATGTGACAATTATGTTGCCTCCCGACAAGTATGAGCCGGCGCTGGAGTTTTATCAGGATGTGCTTGGATTTGAAATTTCCGATATCTCCACCATTGGGCCCGGAGCCGTCGCTTTTACCCGCTGCAGTGAAAATCATCATAATCTGGCGTTTGGAGCGATGCCCGTTCCGGAACCAAGTCTGAACCATATTATGTTTGAAGTGGGCAAAATCGAAGACGTCATGAAAACCTATTACAAGGCTATAGATAAAAGAATTAAAATCAAAGGCCCCGGCAGACACGGCAACTGCAGGACCCAGCATGTTTATTTGCAAATTCCGGGACTGGGAGAAACGGATCTGGAAATTGGCTACGGGCATTTAAAAATCCCTGAAGACGGCAAATGGGAAGTAGTCAATTACAAGTTTGATGATTTTGAAGGGTTTACGGCAGGGATTATAAACGCGTGGTTGTAAACTCAGCACACCCGCAAGCGCGTAAGTGAGATTTGCGCCGTTTGCGGGTGTATTTGTTCATGTTGCAGGTCACACCCCGGGCAAGCGTCAAACGACGCCGGTGGCTGTAAGCTATTTTTGGCACGCCAAATAGACCCCACACCCGGCTCAAGTGATGGGGCCTGTTCCAAGCTTGGTGTTTACGTTCCCCGGGTGACCGTCGGTCATCGCCATGACAAGGACCGAATTGCGGAAAACCTGGGCCGACCGCGTTGCCCACTTCGAGGCCAGCGGCCAAAGCGCCGCCTAGTGTGCCGCCCACCACGTTCAACCCCATCAATTGTACTATTGGCGGCGGAAACTGCGAGCCTCGGAGAAGCCCCAGACCCCCAGCACTTCCCTGTTTCCCCAGTGGCTTCCCCTTGAGATCGACGAAACTTCAACGGACGCAGAGGCCTCCGTGGTCATCCGGGTTCACCAAGTCGTCCTGGAAGCCCGGTCCGGCTGTTCTCCCCATGGCTCGCCGACCTCGTGCGGGCCCTGATGTCCCGGTGTTAGAGAATCCCAGACAACGGGTCTATCTGGCCTGCGGAAGTACCGACCTGCGCAAGTCCATCGACGGTCTCTCTGTACTGGTCAAAGAGCAGTTCGAACTGGACCCGTTTTCTCCGTGTCTCTTCGTCTTTTGTAGTGCGACTTGAAAGTCGTCGAGATCCATGTGGTGCGAATCCACCCGTCCAGAACTGCGGACGAGAACCTGCCGTGACGTGGGGCAGTGGCAACGCGGCCTTGCGAGAGCTCACGGAACAATGTAGCCGCGCCAGATAGAGTGAATTCGGGCCGGAGCTAGGTTGCGAAGTGCATGGTGAACATCCGTGAACAAGCGAAACACTCTGATACGCTTGAGCCAAAAGGCATGTAGCCTCTTAAGCCCCGAAATTGGATTGGACAGCCTCCCTAATTTCTGAGACTATGAAGTCAGGAGGTTGTTCAATGGAACGTCTCAGTATAAGGCTGGTCAATCCATGCAGGGCAGCAGTCCAAAAGGAAATGCCACCCACGTGACCCAGCAGGAACATGCCCAGCTCGTCGCCGAGAATCGTGAATTGGACAAGCAGAATGCCCATCTCAAACAGCTGTTGGGCGAAAAGGACCTTGAAATCGCGATTCTGCGTGACCTCCTAAAAAAAGCCAACCCTCACTTGCGGATAAAGTAGCCATCGCGCACAAGTGGATCACAGCCGGGTACAACGCAACTCTCGTGCTGCGCATCGTGGGGGTCTCTCGATCCACTTATTATTACCAGTTGACACATGAGCCCAAGCCGCATACGATGGCTGGCGGCCGTCCCATTCCGGGGTATTCGTTGACCAAGGACAACCGCAAGGTCAGCGATGAGCAGATCAAAGAGTGGCTCATGGAGTCCATCGCCGGAGATGGATATGCATACGGTTACCGGAAGTTGACTCACATGCTCCGACAGGACTACGGGCTCGTGATCAACGAGAAGAAGGTGTATCGTCTGTGCAAGGAATTGGATATCCTGCGTCCGCAGCGGAAAATCCGCCGGAAACACCCGAGGAAACTGGCCCGGAACCGTACCATCACGGCACCCAATCAGCTCTGGGAGGTCGATGTCAAGTACGGATATATCCCTGGAGAGGACCGATTCTTCTTTGTCTTGTCTTACCTCAATGTGTATGATCGCCAAATTGTGGGATACCATATCGGACTCACCTGTGAAGCACGGCATGCCGTGGAGACGTTTCGGGCAGCGTTGTGGAGGCGTCAGATTCTTCAGCGCAATGCTCCACTCCCGATCATCCGTTGAGACAACGGACCTCAGTTTGTGAGCCATTTGTTTGAATCGGAGTGTGAACGCTGGAAGGTCGAACACGAGCGGATACCGCCCAAGACGCCTAACATGCACGCATACATCGAATCCTATCACCGGCTGCTTGAGGATAAGTGTCTGTCCATGTACGAGTTCGAGAGCTACACCGAGGCCTACCGGGCGGTGGAGGAGTTCGTACGCAGGTATAACACCCGCCGGCTGCATTCGAGCCTACACTACCTCTCGCCGGTCGAGTTTTACCGCCGTCATCTGGAAACGGGGTTGCAACCAAGGCGTCCTGTGAAGGTCTGACGTACGCCAGTACGTAGCATGGGCCTTTGCCCTTAATTACCCCTTGCCAGAGGGAGGAGGAGCTG